>JALZGD010000076.1:0-3266 GCA_030861205.1 Actinomycetota bacterium | reverse complement strand
GATCCAAGCGCAGATGCGGCCGGACGAGCGCAAGCCGGCGTACGCGGCGGACATCACCCACGGCACCAACAACGAGTTCGGCTTCGACTACCTGCGGGACAACATGGTGAACGAACTCGAGAGCATGGTGCAGCGAGGGCACTACTTCGCGATCGTCGACGAGGTCGACTCGATCCTCATCGACGAAGCACGCACACCGCTGATCATCTCGGGTGCCGTTCAGGAATCGACTAAGTGGTACCGGCAGTTCGCGCGCATCGCCCCTCGTCTGAGTAAAGACACTCACTATGAGGTGGACGAGAAGAAGCAAACGGTCGCCGTCACCGAAGAGGGTGTCGCAAAGGTCGAAGAGATCCTCGGTGTCGAGAACCTCTACGACCACGTCAACGTCGACCTCGTCCATCAGCTCAACACCGCGCTGAAAGCCAAAGAGCTATTCAAGCGCGACGACGAGTACGTGGTGCAGCACGGCGAAGTCCTGATCGTCGACGAGTTCACGGGCAGGATCCTCGAGGGCCGCCGGTACTCCGAAGGCCTTCATCAGGCGATCGAGGCGAAGGAAGGCGTACGGATCAAAGAAGAGAACCAAACGCTAGCGACGATCACGCTGCAGAACTACTTCCGCATGTACGACAAGCTCGCAGGCATGACGGGTACGGCTCGCACGGAGGCCGCCGAGTTCGGACACATCTATCAACTCGACGTCGCGACGATCCCGACGAACCGCCCGATGGTCCGTGACGACCGTCAAGACCTCATTTACAAGACGGTCGATGCGAAGTGGAACGCGGTCGCCGAGGACATCGCCGAGCGCAACGCGAAGGGGCAGCCGGTCTTGATCGGCACCGTGTCGGTCGAGAAGTCCGAGCACCTATCGCGGGTGCTCGACCAACGAGGGATCGCGCACACCGTGCTCAACGCGAAGTATCACGAGAAAGAAGGCACGATCGTCGCTCAGGCCGGGCGTGCGGGGGCGGTGACCGTTGCCACCAACATGGCAGGTCGTGGTGTCGACATCATCCTTGGCGGTAATGCCGAGGCGATGGCTCGTCAGGAGATGGCGATCGCCGGGTGGGACAACGACAAGTATCTGTTGGATCTCTACGAGGACGACGAGAAGGCGGATTACGAGGCGCAATTCGAGCCGCTGCTCGAGCGGTTCACGAAAGAATGCGCGGCGGAGCGCGAGGAGGTTCTAGAAGCCGGCGGCCTTTACGTACTGGGCACAGAACGTCACGAGTCGCGTCGCATCGACAATCAGTTGCGAGGTCGTTCTGGGCGTCAAGGCGACCCGGGTGAGAGCCGTTTCTATCTGTCGTTGGAAGACGATCTGATGAGGCTGTTCGCGTCCGACCGCATCGCCTCCATCATGGATCGACTGAAGATTCCCGAGGACGTGCCGATCGAGGCGAAGCTGGTGTCGCGCTCGATCGAGCGAGCTCAAACGCAGGTCGAATCCATGAACTTCGAGATTCGCAAGAACGTTCTCAAGTACGACGAGGTCATGGACAAGCAGCGACGTGTGATCTACGACGAGCGTCGTCGCATCCTGCAAGGTGAAGACTTCCACGATCAGGCCCTCGAACTGATTACCGATGTCATCGAGTCGGCCATCGCCGAGAACGCGAACCCGGACGTCGCTCCCGAAGAATGGGATTGGGAGCAGCTGTTCGCGCGGATCCGCGAGATCTGCCCCGTCACGGTCAAGCCAGAGGACTTCGACCCCGAGACCGTCGAGTACCACGAGGTGCTTGAAGCATTCCTCACGGATGCCGTAAACGTCTACAAGCAACGTGAGGAAGAGCTAGGCATCGAACAGCTGCGCGAGATCGAACGACTCGTTCTTCTTTCGGTTATCGACAACCGGTGGCGAGAGCACCTCTATGAGATGGACTACCTGCAAGAGGGCATCGGCCTACGCGCGATGGGACAACGAGACCCGTTGGTCGAGTACCAACGCGAGGGCTTCGACATGTTCCAGACGATGCAGGCTTCGATCAAGGAAGACTTCGCTCGATACATATTCCACGTCGAGGTGGTCCACGAGGAGGAGCGGCGCGCTCCGACACAGATGCGCCAAGAGCGACGCCAGATCCCTATGGCGACTTTCTCGGCGACACCGCAGAACGTCGATGTCGACGGTGAAGCTCACCCTCCGCCCGAGAGCGAGGGCGTCGAGGTCGTCCAGGCCCGCTCGGACAAGATCCCGCGCAATGCTCCCTGCCCCTGCGGCAGCGGCAAGAAGTACAAGCAGTGCCACGGTCGGCCCGACGCCGTCGCGCTGTAACTTTTTCCGAAATTTTCCAGAGCGAGGCAGGATTCTGACAAACTCTTCCTAATTCTCTAACTCTACGTGGTTTAACCGCTACATATCGTGGCCATAAATATGGCCGACTGCGGACAGTGGTGGCAAAGCCACACAGAGTGAGGAGGAGAGAATGCGGCAGCGGGCAGTTCAGTGGGCAGCGATAGCGGTGGTGGTCGTGTTGGGTCTGGCCTACGGCACTCCGGCGATGGCACACCAAGGCAGAGGTCATGCTTACGGGCGCACCAAGCAGCACAGCGATCGATCGAACAGCTCGAGCGAGTCGGGCACGAGGTACACCGAGGACAACGACACGAACGATGGCGGAACGCCCAACAACGTGCCGGATTCGGGCGACAACATGCACCCGTCGGGCAAGGACCGATCGGTCGAGAACGGAAACTCGGGGAATCAAGGGAACTCTGCATCCGATCCTGACGACGACGGCCACGGGCCCGACCGATCCAACGGGGGACCCGACAAACCGAACGGCTCCGGCGGTGTCGACAAGGCAGACCAGGACGGAAACAACGGCTGCGGAAACGACGATGACTTCGAAGATGACAACGAGGGTTGGTGCGGTCACCACCCGAAACCGGAGCACGCCGTGACTGCAGAAGAGGTCAAAGCTGGCTTGCGAGCGTCGCTCGGGACGGCGCAGCCGACGACGTCGTCACTCGGTCGAACGAGTTCACCCGCCGATAGCCCGGCGGTTCTCGGGGTTCGGTTCGTCAGAGGTACGGCCCCTGCGGCGGTCTCTGCTCTCGCTACCGGCCGGCTCGGAGCGCCGGGTTCGGTGGGAGCGCCGCTGGCCTTCACCGGTTGGGACGCCGTCCTTTATCTGGTGACGGCTCTGGTGCTCCTGGTTCTGGGAGCAGCCATTGTCGCCGGAGCGCGCAAAAGGACCTGATCAAACTCAGTAGGCGGGAGGTTGGAGGCGGGGGCGTGATCGCCCCCGCTT
>JALZGD010000254.1 GCA_030861205.1 Actinomycetota bacterium | reverse complement strand
TCATCAGAGCGCGGTCGCAACCCAATGCCGCCACGAAATCGCGATCGTGACTAACGATCACCATCGAGCCGGGCCACATCGACAACGAATCCGCGACGGCTTCCAGCGCGGCCGGGTCGAGATTGTTCGTGGGCTCGTCGAGCAGGAGCAAGTTGTGGCGGCCTGCCACGAGCTGCGCGAGCGCCAATTTCGTCTTCTCGCCGCCGGACAGAGTGCCCGCGTCCTGGGACGCTATGGCTCCCGTCAGACCAAACATCCCTAAGAGAGCCCGGAGTTTCTGTTCGGTCTCCGACGAGATGGATCGCATGTGATCGATCACGCTCATACCCGCGTGGATACCTTCGTGTTCCTGCGCGTAATACCCGAGTGAAACCCCGTATCCCAGCGCAACTTCACCCGCGTCCGCAGCGGATTGACCTGCGAGGATGCGTAAGAGACTTGTCTTTCCGGCGCCGTTCAATCCCATCACGAGCAATCGCTCCCCGCGCTCGACGTCGAACGACAACTCCTCGAAGACCGGCGGCCCGCCATAGCTCTTGCTCAGACCGTCCACTTTGAGAACGGTGCGTCCGGCTCGAGGTGGCTCGGGGAACGACACCGCGATCTTCTTCTCTCCTTTGGCGCTTTCGATCGCGTCGCGCCGCAGCCTTGCAACGCGCGTGTCGATCGACCGCGCGGTGCGAGCCCGTCGTTGCGTCTGGCCGCGCATCGAGTCGGCAAGGGTCTTTAGCCGCGTTATCTCCGATTGCTGGCGCTGGACGACGCGTTTGATGCGCGCTTCGTCGGCTTTGCGCGCGACTCGGTACTGCGAATACGTGCCCTTGTATTCAACGAGGTGAGATTCGTCGAGATGCAGCACTCGAGTGATGGCTTTGTCCAGCAGTCCGATGTCGTGACTAACGACAAGGAGGCCTCCGCGGTAACCCGCGAGGAATTTCATCAGCCAGTTCTTCGCGTCCGTGTCGAGGTGGTTGGTTGGCTCGTCCAAGAGCAAGAGATCGCTACCGGCAAACAGGATCCGCGCCAGCTCGACGCGTCTCCGCTCGCCTCCCGACAGAGCATTCAGGGGCAGGTCGAGACGATCCTGCGGTAATCCGAGACCTGCAGCTATGCGTCTGGCGTCGCCTTCGGCCGCATAGCCGCCTTCCGTCCGGTATCGCTCCTCCGCTTTCGCGAACGTGGCGATGTTCGAACGTGACGGATTCTCCTCGAGCATCGACCGCAGCTTTTCGAGCTTCTGGCTCTGTTGCAGGATCCCGCGACCTGCGATGACGTGCTCGAGTGCGGTCCCCTCCGCTTGATGACCGGCTCGCGGGTCTTGTGTCAGATAGCCCATCGCACCCTTGCGCACGATGCCGCCGGCGGCCGGCGGCTCCTGTCCTGCAAGAACTTTGAGCAGGCTCGTCTTGCCGGCCCCGTTGCGTCCTACGAGTCCGATCTTGTCGCCAGCCGCGATCGTGAAGGTCGCCCCATCCACGACGGTGCGACCCGCGACATCAACGGCTACATCTCTGATCTGAAGGATCTGGGACCTCCGAGAAGGAAAGCGCACGAGGGCGCGCGGCAACCAAGAGAGGATCGAGACGGCGCGCGGCGGGTTACACCGCGAGACATGCTAGCAGGGCGAGGTCAGTCTGGAGGTGCCGCTGTACCGGCGAATGGTGACACTTCGGCCCCCAAGACCCGCGTCTGCCACACGTGGCTGAGTAGCAATTTCGACACCGCGACGATCGGCACAGCCAGAAAGACGCCCCAGAAACCACCGAGGGCGCCGCCGGCGAGGATCGCGAGCATCACGGTCGCCGGGTGGAGTTGCACCGCAGCGCGCATGACCCACGGATTGAAGAAGTGATTGTTGATCTGTTGCACCGCAAATTCGACGACGATCGCCTTGATCGCGAGCGCCAAGGTGCCCCCGACCAGTCCTACGAGGGCCGCGATCACGGTCGCGATCAGCCCACCGACTACCGGCACGAGAGTGAAGATTCCGGCGATGGCCCCGATGACCAACCAGAAAGGCAGCCCGATGATCGCGAACCCGAGAGCAGATAGAACCGCGACGAGCAAGCCCAGGAAGAGCTGACCGCGCACGAAGTTCCCGCCGATGCGCCCGGCCTTGGAAGCAAGATCGACAACTTCATCGCGGTGGCTCTCCGGGACCAATCGAACGGTTTGGCGTTTTAGACGAGGTAGATCGACGAGCATGTAGAGCGCTATCAGCGGCGCGACGACGAAAAGAAGCACCGCCTGCAAGAGAGACGAGCCGATATCGATCAGCCTCCCCGACCGTCGGCTGACCGCCGCGTGGAAATCGCGGACGGTCTTATCGCAATCGGCTTGAGACGTGATCGTCGGATCGATAGTTGCGTCTGCGCCCAGCACGCACGACAGCCTGTCGGTCCTGAAGTGCACCCCTAGGTGGTCGTCTGCCCATGCGCTCACGTCTCGAGCTTGATTGATGATGTTGTTGCGGAATCCCGGCCACTGTTCGGAGAAGTGCGTCGCCTCCCGCTGGATCACTGGTGTGAGCCCGATGGCGACAGCTGAGACGATCCCGAAGATAACGACGTAAGTGAAAATTGCTCCAAGGGTGCGATTGACCCCGCGGCGCTCGAGCCGAGTCACGATCGGATTCAGGAGATAGATGATGAGCATCGCCAGCACAACGGGCGGAAAAATGACGCGGACCTTGATCAGCGCCCACACGACCATGGCGGCAACAATCAGCACGCCGATCAAGGACCACGCTACGGTTCCGGCGCGGCGTAGGCGCTCGGATGCGGGAAGGGTGGGCATTGACATCGCAGCGAGTATCCCTCCGGTCGCCTGCGGTTAACCTCGTTTACCCAAAGGCCCCATCGTCTAGCCTGGTCAGGACGCCGCCCTTTCAAGGCGGTAGCACGGGTTCAAATCCCGTTGGGGCCACCTGTTTCTTTTTCGAGCAATTCCCGTTACGGGCGGAAGGGTCACGAAAACAGCACGCCGCCTGAATCTCTTGGTGCCCCTTGAGCGGCTGGGAATACTGGACCATCGCCGGCGCGGCCGCCGACCCGACGTTGGCTTGCTGAGAGCGGTTCACTCCACTCGGGTTGGGGACCTGCCCGGCCCCCCGAGCGACCCCACCGCGCATCCGAGCGCGATGGCCGTCGCAATCAGCGCGACGACGGCAAGCTCCATCCGGCTCTCGGAGTGGCCTCGCGTCGCATCACGCGCTTCACGGAACAGGCGACGCGGCCAATTTGCTATGCCCCACCACGCCTGGGTAAGGCGCTCGCGACGATCGTACGTAGCGCGCAAGTAGCCGTAAGCAGAGCGCGCAGCGTGGAACCCATTCACGATCGACCATCGCACGCCATGGTCTTGCCAGTGATCCATCACGATCCGGTCGTCGACGATCATGCGAC
>JALZGD010000075.1:3812-9670 GCA_030861205.1 Actinomycetota bacterium | reverse complement strand
CAGCTCGCGCAAGGTTCCTTGCAATTGATCGCGGATCTGGGAAACCGCGACGACGGCACCCAACACGCCCTGACCGCGACGCAACAGGTCCAGGACCTGATCCGGCGTGCACGCGTATACGCCGTTGCCGTCCGTGACCAACGTGATGCTCGACCAATCGCCCGAGATCTCGTTGCGGACATAGTCGATCGCCTCTCTGACCTTCTGCAAGCTCGCGCCCGCGTCGGTCAGGCTCTTTATGACTTTCAGCTGAAGGAGGTCGTTGAACGAATACAAGCGTTGGGTTCCGGAGCCCTGGGCTTCTTGCAACGACGGCACGACCAACCCGGTGCGCGTCCAGTAGTCGAGTTGCCGGTACGTGATGCCGACGATCTTGCAGGTCTGCGGGCCTCTGTAGCCGAGCTCTTCCATGTACGACCCCTCCCGAAGGGCGGCACCCGAGGGGCCGCTACCGAGTCACACGTACGTAGTTACGAGGGTGGAAAGCGTAAGCCTGGCCCCGTGCGATGTCAACGATAAGTCTGAAGCGGGACTTGAGAGTTGCTACTGCCCGGCCGCGAAATCCTCGGGGCTGACTTGATCGAGGAACTCGCGGAACTTCTCGACCTCGCTCTCCTCTTCGTCTCGGAGCTCGATCCCCGCTTGCCCCAGCACGTCTTCTGCGCCGTAGATCGGAGCCTGCAGGCGAACGGCGAGAGCGATCGCGTCCGATGGTCGCGACGAGACCTCGACCAACTGCCCCTGCCGCCTCATCTGAATGGTTGCGTAGAACGTTTGGTCGACGAGGTCCGAGATCAGGATCTGCTCTACCTGAACGTCGGTTTGATTCAGGATGTCTTTGATCAGATCGTGAGTCATCGGGCGGGGTGTCTGTATGCCCTGCAACGCGAACGCGATGGCCGTGGCTTCTACCGCGCCGATCCAGATCGGCAGGTAACGGTCCCCCTCGGCTTCTTTCAGCAGGACTATCGGCTGATTAGATGGGAGCTCGACCCGTACACCCACGAGTTGCAGCTCGATCATGACCGCAGGCTAACACTCGCCTGCGGCGTAGAAACCTTGCGTTCAGGGCGTGGTTACGAACAGATCGTCGACCAACAACAGCGGCTCGTTCGCGAGTCGCGCGACATCACGAACGGCCAAGATATCGGGCACGTTTCGGTATCTGCCCTGGAAGTCGAGGCCGTATCCCACGACGAACACGTCGTCGATCTCGAAGCCGACATGCTCGACGGGCACGGGGACGATCCGACGGACCGCCTTGTCGAGCAACGTGACCGTTCGCAAGGACGCAGGGCCGCGCTCGGCAAGCGTGCGTCGCAGATAGTTGAGCGTGAGGCCGGTGTCGACGATGTCTTCGACGATCAGCACGTCTCGACCCGAAACGTTCTCGTCCAGGTCCTTGACGATCCGCACGACACCCGAGGCAGCGCCCGACGAGTACGACGAGATCGACATGAAATCGATGCAGAGATCGAGGTCCAACGCACGGATGAGATCCGCGAGGAACATCGTCGACCCCTTGAGCACCGAAACGAGGACTACTGGAGACGTCGCCTCCGCATATTCCGGCGCGATCTCACTTGCGAGCTGGGCGATACGGGCCGCGATGTC
This sequence comes from Actinomycetota bacterium, assembly GCA_030861205.1. GTDB lineage: Bacteria > Actinomycetota > CADDZG01 > CADDZG01 > WHSQ01 > JALZGD01. Next base: position 8,056 of record JALZGD010000075.1, on the reverse strand, counting down.
CTCTCCGCCCGCAACGATCTCCGCGGTCGCGCTGCTTTCATCCACGGGCGGCCTGCCTACGCAAAAGGTTCAGTTGAGGTTTAGACTCTCCGCGTAGACCGCCCGATGGCCTGGCCCGCAGGAGTGCCGGTGAGCGAGGCGACCTCGGCGATCCCGTCCGAACGTCGATGAGTCGATACGTCGATAAATCCACGAATCAACGAATCGATACGGCTAGACGAGCTCGCCCGCGCTCGATCGAAGCATCGCGTCGTGAAGGCGCTGGCACAGAGCAACCAGCTCTCGTGCAGCCTCGGACGCTTGCGTCTGTGCCTCCGGGTCTCGCCGCCGCGCGACCGGGGTCACGATCTGCTGCACGAAGCTCGTCTCGCGCTCGGCGAACTGCCGATACATCCGGAGGTGGCGTGCCTCTACTCCGTAGTTGAAGAGTGACTTAGCCGCCGAGGCCGCCGCCAGCGCCCAGCCGTCGTAGGTACCGGCGTCGCTGGGTGCAAGGATCCCGTACTCCTCGAGGCTTTGGAGCTCGCCCGCGGAGAGGCCGGACGCTTTCTGCAACTCCGCTTTCGTCATCGCGACGTCTGTGACGACGGGGGGTGCCTCCTTCGGCTCCACTCCCCCACGCCGCCGTGCCGGCGGAGCAGGAGGCGCGGTGGGCCCGTCGGGGCCGTTGGCCAGATGCTCTTTGATCACCTTGAGCGGCATGAAGTGGTCCCGCTGCAGGCTCAGGATGTGGCGCAGTGTCGAGACGTCGTCCGGGAAGAACTTCCGGTAGCCCGACGGCGTCCGCTCGGGCGAGATCAACCCTTCGGTCTCGAGAAAACGGATCTTAGAGATGCTGACGTCGGGGAAGTCCTCGCGGACGGCATCGAGCACTTCACCGATGCTCATGTAGTCGCGGGTGCGAGACAGCGGCATCGGTTCAGCCTCCCGTCAGGTAGACGAGCTTGAACTTGCCGATCTGGATCTCGTCGCCGGATCGCAGAGGCGCCTCCTCGACGCGCTCCCGATTGACGTAGGTCCCGTTGAGGCTCCCGACGTCGTGGAGCGAGAAGGACGACCCATCTCGGCGGATCTCGGCGTGCCGCCGCGACACCGTGATGTCGTCCAGGAATATGTCGGAATCCGGATGACGACCGACCTCGGTCACGGGCTTGTCCAAGAAGAACTTGCTGCCGGCATTCGGTCCGCGCTTGACGATCAGAACGCCGCGACCACCTTCGAGCTCTTCCGGCGCGACATGGACCTCTTCATCGAGGTCGGCTTCGAGATCCGCAGCCATGAAAGTGACGGTGGTATCAGAGCCGGCACCCTCTCGCAGCGGCGCGCCGCACGACGAGCAGAAGTTGGACCCCTCGGGATTCTTGTGACCACAGTTCGTGCAATACATAGGAGCGTGACCCTATACGGGACGTTTAGGGTTCGTCAACGGGCTAGAGAGTCTCGATGAAGCTGGCGTAATCCTGCGCCGACAGCAGCTCGTCGAGATCCTGCTGAGCGTCGATCGCCACCAGCCATCCTTGGCCGTAGGGGTCGTCATTCACGAGCTCGGGGCTCTGCTCCACTTCGACGTTCTTCTGCGCGATCGTCCCCGTCACCGGGCTGTAGATGTCCGACACGGACTTGGTCGACTCGACCTCACCGAGAGGCTGCCCTGCCTGGACTTCGGTTCCCGGCTCCGGTAGCCCTACGAACACGACGTCACCCAGCTGGTCCTGCGCGTACTCGGTGATCCCAACGACTATGCGGTCACCGTCCTTGCGCGCCCATTCGTGCTCTTTGGTGTAGCGACGATCGTCGGGCAACTCCCCCACGTAACGCTCCTTTCCGCCTCGCGGAGATCAACTTGTCTACTCGTCTACAAATAGCTATGGCGCTACAACGGCCTCTTCGACGAGGCGAGCGTATCGGTCGGCGATCTCGCGTGCCTCCTCGTCGGTTCGACCTTCTGCCCATACCCGGCAGATCGGCTCGTCCGAGTACGGGATCACGAGGGCCCATCGCCCCGGCGCTTCGACGACCTTCACGCCGTCGAGCAGCGTCAGCTGTCCCGGGGGGGCCGCGGTGGCCACGTAGCGCATCACCGCGCCCTTTGCCGACCACGGGGTCTGCACGTCGCGAACCGTTACGTGAACCTCAGGTAGAGAGTCGACGACGTCCGAAATCTGACCCTCACGAGCAGTCAGTTCGAGGAGCTTACCGAGCGTCATGAGGCCGTCGGGCGCCGCCATGAATGCCGGCCACATCAAAGTCCCCTCACTGTTGCCGGCGAACGCGACATCGGGGCTGCCGGCGCGAGCCATCAGTGCCGGGACCGACGTGGGTGTCCACTGCACGATCGCTCCCTCGCTCTTCGCGAGGGCCTCGGCCGCGATCGACGTCGATACCGGCAACGCGATGCGCTGCGCGCCTGCGCGTGCTTCGTGACGCACGAACGCGAGCAGCGCCCGCTCCTGCGACACGATGCGGCCGCGATCGTCCACGATGTGGATCACGTCTCCCCCCGGCTCGATCAGGACGCCGAGGTTCGAGCCCGAGTTCTTCACGTGATCCGCGAGCTCGGACAACATCTCGGCCAGCTCGTCCGCGCCGAGAGCCGGCCGTTGCTCATCGGTATACGCGTTCAAAGCGAGGACGTCGCACCCGAGCCGCCCGAGCACCGCGGGGCCGATGGCGGAGTAGGGCCCGTATGCATAATCGACGACGATCTTGAGGCCCGCACGCCGGATCGACTCGACGTCGACCTGAGAGACAAGCCCGGTCGCGTATTGCTGCAGCGCGCGTGGCGGGAACTCGAGCTCCCCCAGCCGCATCGGTGCAGGTCGCCGGTAATCCTCGCGGAAGAACACGCGCTCGATCTTGCGTTGCGCAGCTTCACCGAGATCCGCCCCGTCGGCGTCTAGCAGACGGATCTCGACCGTCTCCGGCTCGCCCGGCGACGTGCGGACGCTAACGCCACCCGCTGCCTGTTCGCTCGCGACCGTGAATCTCGTCAATGGCAACGGCACCAGCTCGAGGTCGTGACACGTGACGCCGGCAGAATTCAGGCCCGCTATCACCGCGCGTTTCATCGTGCGCGCCGCACGGCTGGCGTCTCGTCCGGTGACGACGACGCTTCCTCGCTTCAATGTCGTTCCGTACGCCATCCCCAACCGAACGGCGGCAAGCGGCGTCAAGCCAACATTCACTCGTCCCGACACGCCGCGCGAACCGAACAGGTTGCGGCGCGCCTTGCGTTCACGCACGACGCTTTGGGTGACGATCGCGCCAGCTTCAACGGAACGTCCCGGGTAGATCTTGAGCCGCGGCTGCACTAACGCGCCGGCGCCGACCACGACCTCGTCGCCGACCACCGCGGCCTCTTCCAGAGTGGCTCCCTGCTCGAGCGTCGCGAGCCTGCCGAGCACGCCGCCTCGCACCTGCGCGTATGACGCGACCTCCGCCTGATCCATCACAACCCCGTGGGCGACACTTGAGTTGGGCCCCAATATGACGTTCGACCCCACGACCGCGAACTTGCCGACGCGCGCCCCGGCTCCAATCCGCGAGTTGTCACCGATCAGCGCGGGCCCCTCGATGCGCGCTGTGGGATCGATCTCGACGTCCTCCCCCACCCACACGCGCTCCCGATATTCGAACCCGGGGATCCGAACCTTGACGTCTCCTGAGAGCACGTCGTGGTTCGCCTGGATGTACGCCTCGCTGTTTCCGACGTCCGTCCAATAGGCGTCTGTCACGTAGCCGAAGATCGGTAGGCCCTTGTCGAGCATGGCCGGGAACAGCTCGCTCGAGAAGTCGTACGGCTGGTCGACCGGGATCAGGTCGAGGACCTCCGGCTCGAGAACGTAGATACCGGTATTGATCGTGTCCGAGAACACCTGGCCCCAAGTCGGCTTCTCGAGGAATCGCTCCACCTGACCGTCGTCGCCGGTCATCACGATTCCGAACTCGAGCGGGTCAGGCATGTGCTTGAGAACCATCGTTGCGGACGCCCCACGCTCGCGGTGATAAGCGACGACAGCGCGCAGGTCGAGATCGGTGAGCGCATCTCCCGATATCACGATGAAAGGGCCCGACAAGAGGTCGCTCGCAGCGAGTACCGAACCGGCGGTCCCGAGGGGAGATTCTTCGACCGAGTACGCGAGCGAGACTCCTAGGTCGGATCCGTCCCCGAAGTAGTTCCGGACCAAGGACGCTAGGAATTGGACCGTCGCCACGATGTCGGTGAAGCCGTTGTCGCGGCAGAG
>JALZGD010000075.1:1320-3802 GCA_030861205.1 Actinomycetota bacterium | reverse complement strand
CTCCATAAGAGGCCTGTTGGCCACCGGAAGCATCGGCTTCGGGACGTTGCTCGTGAGCGGTCGCAGGCGCGACCCCTCGCCGCCAGCCATGATCACGACCTGCATGTCGTCGGAAACGTTCATCCGCTCGCCCCTCGAGGGTTAACCCTCATCCACCGCGTTGCTTCCCGTGCGTAGAGTGCTGCAGCCGTCCAGTAGAGGATTGCCCCCATCACGACGAAAGGCAACCCGATCGCGTGCCCCTCGGAGTACGCCGGGAACGTCGTCTCACCCCACGCGAGCCACATCAACCCGAACAGCAGCGCGGCCGTCGCCGATTTGCCGACGAAATTCACCGCGATCTTCGGCAGCCCCCTGCCACGAAGGATGCCGTACGCGGCGAGGAGCAAGAGGTCACGCCCGACGATGGCCACCGCTAGGCCCCACGCTAGCTGCGATCTCGAAACCAGGGCGACGACGAGAGCGACGATGAAGACGCGGTCCGACATGGGATCGAGCAGCTTCCCGAGCTCGGACACCGATCCTGTCTTTCGCGCGAGGTACCCGTCGAAGAAATCTGTCCATGCGGCTGCCGCGAAGATCCCGACGGCCAGGTTCCCATGGCGGTCGATGAACAGCCACAGGAAGATCGGGACCGACGCGAGACGCAATGCGGATAGGGCGTTCGGGATCGTCGCGATGCGATCGGTCGATGCCTGAGGGTTCGTTGTGAGATCAGTCATCGTCCCTAGTCACGGTCGTTACACGAGTCGGGACGGCCGGATTTGAACCGGCGACCCCTGGTCCCCCAGACCAGTGCGCTAACCAAACTGCGCCACGTCCCGCTGACACCGGTCGTTGAAGGGCGTGCACCCGCGACCAGAACCCGAATCATATGGCTTCCCCGGAGCGTGGACTTAGTGATAAGTGTCTTTATCTATAAGTAGATAGCCACTGCGCAGTCGTCCCGTGCCCGGCGAGCTGTCGCGCGCTCGGTCGACTTGGGCAGCTTGGCGAAGTCTAACTCTTTACTTCAGACTTTGTCTTTGTGCGAACGAGCAGGCGGACCGGAGTCCCGGCCAGGTTGGCCGAAGCCCGCAGCGTCCGCTCGAGATAGCGGAGATATGAGTCCTCCAGCGGCCCGGACGCAAACAGGGCGAAGGTCGGCGGAGACGTTCCGACCTGCGCGGCGTATCGAACACGGCGCGCCCGGCCCCCCGACCGCGGGTGGGGCGTTGCGTCCTGCGCGTCGACGATGACGCGGTTGAGCTGAGAGGTGGCGACCCGGGTCCTGTGCGCGTCGACCGCGTCCACCACGGCAGGAAGCAAACGGTGCACCCCGCGACCGGTCTTCGCCGATATCCGAACCACGGTCGCCCACGACAGGAATCGCAGCTTGTGTTGCGCGTCTGCCTCGAATCGCTCGCGACGTTCTTCATCTCCCTCGAGAAGGTCCCATTTGTTGTGCGCGACGACGCAAGCCTTCCCCGCCTCGACGATCTCTTGCGCGATGCGCTGCTCGAACGACGTGATGCCGGAATCGACATCGGTGACGAGGACCGCCGCGTCGGCCCGCGCGAGGATGCGCCGCGACCGCAACCATCCGAAGTACTCGATCGGATCGTCGATCTTCACTTGTCTGCGGAGCCCCGCCGTATCGATCACGCGTACGGCGCGCCCATCCTCGAGCAAGAGGCGGTCGTCTACCGGATCACGAGTGGTGCCCGGGACGGCGTCTACGAGCGCGCGCCGCTCACCCACTAGCCGATTCAACAGTGACGATTTCCCCACGTTCGGTCGGCCGATGAGCGCGATCGACGCCCACTCCGGCGCGGGCTCGAGGGTAGGTGCTTCGGTGAACAGGTCTACGACGCGGTCGAGCAGATCGCCGGATCCCGTCCCGTGCAAAGCGGAGACGGCCACGGGGTCGCCGAGACCGAGCGCGTAGAAGTCCGCGACATCCTGCGGCCCTGCGGGAGCGTCGATCTTGTTGACGACGACGAGCACGCTCTTGTCCGATCTCCGAAGGAGGTTCGCGACGCGTTCGTCGTCAGCAGTAACGCCGACCTGGGCGTCGACCACGAACAGGACCACGGTCGCGATGTCGACAGCGATCCGTGCTTGCTCGGTGACCAGCGCCGACAAGCCGGTTGCGCCCAGCTCGATCCCCCCGGTATCGACGATCTCGAGGTTGCGGCCGCGCCATTCCATCGAGAAGTGTCGCCGGTCGCGTGTCACGCCCGGTTGCTCTTCGACTATCGCTTCACGGCTTCGGATCAGACGGTTAACGAGGGTCGACTTCCCGACGTTGGGACGCCCCACGACGGCAACGATCGAGACACCTTCGCGGTCGGTCATCCCGCGCTCGCTCGAGCTTTCGTCAACGCGACGATCTCGTCGACGATCTCTTCCGGCGGCTTGTCGGTCGAGTCGATGACCACCGCGTCGTCGGAGCGGACCAGGGGCGACGCCGCTCGCTGTTCGTCGACGTGATCGCGCTGCT
>JALZGD010000075.1:0-1310 GCA_030861205.1 Actinomycetota bacterium | reverse complement strand
GGATCGTGCCGCGTCATCAAGGGATGAACCATCGACGTCTAGGCCGAGTTGCTCCAGCCGCCGTTTCGCGCGCTGCTCCAGCGAGGCGGTAAGGAAGATCTTGACCGGCGCATCCGGCGCGATCGTCGACCCGATATCTCGCCCTTCCATGACGACGTCCGATCCCGCCGCGATCCGTTGCTGGATGCCGGCCAGGACGGCGCGTACTTCAGGATGGGCGGCAACGCGCGAGACCGAAGATGTCACGTCGGCGCTTCTGATCTGGGCCGTCACGTCTTCGCCGTCGACGCAGGTGCGAGCCCCCTCGAGCCGGACCTCGACGGCGCCCGCAACCGCGGCGATCGCCGGCCCGTCACCCATGGCGATGCCGGCCTTCAATGCAGCCCACGTCACGGCGCGATAGAGGGCGCCGGTGTCCACGTAAGTGAAACCGAGGCGCTCCGCGACGGCGCGGGCGACCGTGCTCTTGCCGGCCCCCGCGGGCCCGTCGATGGCGACGATCACGGTGCGATCCGCCCCTGTGCACGTCCCAGTACGTCGAGGAACTCCGGAAACGACGTGGCCACCGACCCCCACCCCGCGATCCGGACGTTGTCGTCCGCGATCAAGCCTGTGACCGCAAAGGCCATCGCGATCCGGTGATCGCCGAAACAATCGACTTCGCCGCCGGCAAGCGGTGTCGGACCGGTGACGGAAATTCCGTCGGGATGTGCCTGGACGTCGGCCCCGAGTGAGGCCAATCCCTCTACAACGGCAGCGACACGATCGGATTCTTTGACCCTCAACTCGGCCGCGCCACGGATCTCCGTTCGACCCTCTGCTTGGGTAGCCGCGACGGCGAGGATCGGGATCTCGTCGATGAACGTCGCAACCTTGTCGCGGCTCGGTGAGACGGCCGACAACGTCGAGAAGCGCGCGCGGATCGTCCCGACAGGCTCACCTCCTTCGGACCTATCGACCGACGACTCGACGTCGGCTCCCATCTCGCGCAGCACTTCGAGCAGTCCCGTACGCGTCGGGTTCAACCCGACGTTGTCGACGACGAGGTCGGACCCCTCGACCAGGAGCGCGGCAACTATGAGGAAAGCGGCCGACGAGAAGTCCCCCGGTATCCCGAGCGCGAGCGGTTGTGGTGACGCCGGGCCGGCGAGCGAGATCCCATCTGGGGCGACGGTCACCGGGATCCCGGCGGCCGCGAGCATCCGCTCGGTGTGATCGCGACTGCGCGCTGGCTCGATGACGGAAGTCGTGCCGTGAGCGACGCACCCTGCGAGCAGCAGCGCGGTCTTGACCTGGGCACTGGCGACGGG
>JALZGD010000074.1:5922-9677 GCA_030861205.1 Actinomycetota bacterium | reverse complement strand
GTTTACGCAGAGCGGAGCGAGGTCCGAGAGGCGGCACCTCGCCCGCAGCGAACGTTGTTAGGCAGATTTCTGCGCGCGGTTGTTCTTCTCGGCGACGATCTCGTCGGCAGACTTGCCGCAGCCGGGACAGAACTTCGAGTCCGCCGGCACTTGAGCCGAGCAGAAGGGGCACGGCCCCTCGACGGGCTGCTCCTTGTATCCCTCTTTCATCCCTTGCTTGAACTCTTTGGACGCCTGGCCCATCGACCGTGCGAGTTTCGGTAGACGCGACGCGCCGAACAGCAGCAGCACGACCAGCAGAACGATGATGAGCTCTGGAGCTCCTATGTCCACCGCCTCCTCCGTTTCGTCACCGCAGCGCGGGGGCGATCTCACTGCCGACGAGCTCGACGTCCTCGAGATCGCCGACCTGGAATGGAACGGCCCCCAAGCTCACGATGACCTCCTCGACGCCCATGTCTTTCAAGCGTCCAAGCTCGTCGATCACCTGCTGGACCGTCCCTGCGATCCGGTCGCCCGAGCGGAACTCGTCCCAGGATACGCCGCTCCCGTCGTTACCACCCAACAAACCGCGCGGTGTGACGGAGGCGAGACGCTCGAACCTGCGCTTCGCGTCGCGCTCGTCTCGACCGACTAACAGGTAGGCGCCGACCGACCGCCTCAACGTGTGCGGGTCGCGCTCGAACATCTCGCACGCCGAGTCCGCGTATTCGCTGCGTTCCTCGTAGGTCTCGAACGAGCCAAGCCACGAGAAGTTCCAACCGTCGGCTACGCGAGCGACGGTGCTCAATAACCGGTCGCCTTTCCCACCGATCCAGATCGGCGGCCTCGGTGCTTGTACGGGCCCGGGACGGCAGATCGCGCCGTCCAGCTGATAGTGAGAGCCGTCGTAATAGATGTCTTCGCCTTCGAGCAGGCGACCGACGATCTCGGCCGCCTCACCGAGCCGTTCGATCCGCTTCATGGGTCGGTCAAAGGGGATGCCGGCCGCGCGGTACTCGGGCTCGTACCACCCTGCTCCCAGACCTATATCGAGGCGACCGCCCGACAGCTGGTCGAGGGTCGCAGCCATCTTTGCGAGGAGCGCCGGATTCCGGAAGTCGTTGCAGAGAGTGAGCGACCCGATGCGGACACTCGACGTCGTTGCCGCGAGCGCCGACATCGTGGCCCAGCACTCGAGCGATCCTTGCGCTGCAGACGGCCCGCCGTACTTCCCCCAATCCAGGAAGAGGTGATCCGACACCCACACCGACGAAAATCCACTCGCCTCCGCGGTCAGCGCCGTCTGCTTGACGCTCTCCCACGACACGGCTTGCCCTGCATACGACGTGTCGTAATGAGGTAGTCCCAGCCCGAGCCGCACGCTTTGCAGTCTAGAATCGTCCCGTGAAGGTTTCCGAACTCATGACGCCCGCGGCGGTCACCGATGCGCCCGATGACACTCTCGCCGAGGCCGCCGCCAAGATGTGGCAACAGCAGACGGGCTCGCTGTTGATCATGGACGGGGATTCACTGATCGGCATAGTGACCGAGCGCGATGTGCTGCGCGTCGTCGGCGAGGGCCAGGATCCGAAAGCCGCCAGCTTGCGCGATGTCATGACGGGCGACCCTGTGACGATCCGGGCCAGCGACCGCGTTCGTGATGCAGCGCGAATCATGTTCGACAAGTGGTTCCGCCACCTACCCGTCGTCGGGGATGACGGCAAGGTAGTCGGGATCCTCTCGCTCCGCGACATCCTCAGCCTGGTGGCAGAGGGCATGGACGAGCCGGAAACGCTTCAGCTGCTGACCGGGCACAAGCTCGCGCGCGACCGACGCCTAGAGCGGATCGAGTCGGGAGATCTCGACTAGCGCTGGTTCTTGTCTAGGGCGATCTCCCCATCGTCGAAGTCCTGCAGATCGATCTGCAACGAAGCAAGACCCAGGTCCCTCATCGCATCGGGCTCGTGCACCATCTCCGCAAGCGCCTCGACGATGTCCGGTTGGTAGACCGAACCTCGTTCCGAGACCAGAACGTCCAAGGTCTCGTCCACGGATCGCGCCGCGCGGTGAGAACGCGTCGACGTCATCGCATCGAAGCTGTCGGCGACCCTGATCACCCGGGCAATGGGGTGGATCTCGTCGCCGACGAGACCCTGCGGATAACCCGTCCCGTCCAGGTTCTCGTGGTGTGACAGAACGGCGGCAAGGACCTCCGGATACAGCTTGATCGGCTTGAGGATGCTTGCACCGAGCGCGGGGTGCGACCGCATGACCTCCCATTCGTGCGTCGAGAGAGGACCCGGCTTCAACAGGACGCTGTCCGGGATCCCCACCTTTCCGACGTCGTGGAGAAGGCCGGCGAGGTAGACGAGATGCGACTCGGTCTTCCAGCCAACTACCTGCGCGAGGCGCTGCGCCAGCAACGCGACGGAGATGGAATGGCCCTTCGTATAGGGGTCGCGCGCCTCGAGCGCCATGACGAGCGACCGGATGATGCGCGTGTGGAGTCGGTCGTTCTCTGTCGACATCCGGACGCCCTGGTAGGACTCCGAGAACCTGAAGAGGCATTCGTGAAGTGCATCCAGCAGGATGTCGTCGCATGGATCGACAGATCCGTTGGTCGCGTAGAACGGCTTGATGGCGTGCCGTCCTGCGAGCAACGCCCGCTGGACGCCGTGCTCAACGCTTGCACCCGTGCGCGCTCGCCGTTCGGCCAGGCCATCGATGATCGTCTGTGTCAGGGTCCACTGGTTGTCGCGGAACACCTCGTACAGACCCGAAACGAGCGAACGTAGATAACGTTCGAGCTCAGGAAAGCGAACACGTGGATCCTGGGCGACGGATCCATACCAGGCGGCCGCGATCTCGTCCCTGTGGAGGTCGAGCGCGTCCGCAAGGCGCAGACGCGCGCCCCGCAGATCGGCCCGAGGACTCGGCCGAGTGGTTCCGGTGGTGGTGGGCTGGCCCAAGTGGGCCCCTTCCTAGTACTCCCCGAGTAGCCTACAAGGAGTAGTTATACATTTACTCTGCGCTGTGTAAACCCCCTGAGCAGGGGTTTTTCACCCCTCGAATCGCCAGGAATCGGTAGTTTCTGTCACAAAAAGGCACCGAAAATCCGGTGAGAAAGAACGCCTCGAGTGACTAGATTCGATCGTTCCTAGACTTTGTGGCGCTCGAGCAAGCGTCGGGCGATGACGGTCTTCTGGATCTCCGACGTCCCCTCTCCGATCAACAGGAACGGCGCGTCTCGATAGAGGCGTTCGACCGTGAATTCCTTCGAGTACCCGTAGCCGCCATGCACCCGCAGTGCTTTCAGGCAGATCTCGTGGCAGGCCTCGGATGCAAACAGTTTCGCCATCCCCGCTTCGAGATCCGAGCGCTCGCCCGCAGCCTTCTTCTGAGCGGCACTGAACAACATCAAGCGCGCGGCCTCGAGCGTCGTCCCCATCTCGGCGATATGTATCTGGATCGCTTGGTGATCGCATATCGGCTTGCCGAAAGCCTTACGCTCCTGTGAATACTTGATCGCTTCTTCGAAAGCCCGAGTCGAGACGCCAACCGCGCGCGCCGCTACGTTGACCCGCCCTACCTCGATGCCGTCGAGGACCTGACGGAACCCTTGGCCCTCTTCCGTGCCGAGCAGCGCGGTTTTCGGGATGCGGAAGTCGGAGAACGTCATCTCGGTCGTCTCGACGCCCTTGTAGCCCATCTTCTCGATGTTCTTCCCGACGTCGAGGCCCTGGGCCGGCTGGGGGTTCCCAGGTTCCTTCTCG
>JALZGD010000074.1:3610-5912 GCA_030861205.1 Actinomycetota bacterium | reverse complement strand
TCAGCATGCTCATGCCCTTGTGTGGAGGATCCGCCTGAGGATCGGTCTTGACGAGCGTCATTACGACCCCGGAGCGCAACCCGTTCGTCAGCCACATCTTCTGGCCGTTGACGACGTAGTCGTCCCCGTCGGCGATCGCCCGGGTCTTGATCGACTGCACGTCCGACCCGGCTTCGGGCTCGCTCATCGCAAGCGCGGCGCGGATCTCGCCGGTTGCCATCCGCGGCAGGTAGTTCTGCTTCTGGTCGTCGGTTCCGAACTTGTTGATCAGGTAGCACCCCATGAAGTGCGTGTTCAGGACGCCGGAGAGGCTCATCCACCCCCGAGCCAGCTCGACGACGACGAGTGCATAGGTGATGAGGGATTCGCCGATCCCGTCGTATTCCTCGGGCACGGTCAGTCCGAAGAGGCCGAGCTCCTTCATCTGCTCGACGATCTTCTCGGGGAACTCGTCCGAGTGCTCGAGCTCGTCGGCGACCGGTATCACTTCGTTCTCGACGAAGTCGCGGACCGTTTCGACGATCGCTTTTTGGGTGTCGTTGAGCTCGATCACGACCACTCCTGCTCGAAGTCGGCGAGCTTCTTCGAGATCGTCAATCCGGCGGCCCGGCCGCGCTCGGCGAACTGCGTCGCCATCTTCCGCGATGCCTCATCGATCATCTCGCTTCCGAACATCACCGCGCCGCGACGATCGACCTCCGTAGCGTGCTTGTAGGCCTCGAGCAACGCCTCTGCCTTGTCGTATTCCTCTTGCGTCGGGGTGAAGACTTCGTTCAAGACGTCGATCTGCCCCGGGTGCAAGGCCCACTTGCCGTCGTATCCGAGGGCCCGAGCGCGCATCGCCATGTCTCGGAAGCCGTCCAGGTCCTTGATCAACAGATACGGCCCGTCGATCGCCTGCAACCCTGCGTCGCGAGCGGCGACCAGGATCGTTTCGAGCACCCAGTGCCAGTGATCGCCCGGGTAACCGGGCATCGGCAGGCCGGCGGTCACTGTAGGGAGACCCAGCGAGGCGCTCATGTCGGCAGGCCCGAAGATCAGCGTCTCGAGCCTGTCCGATGCATGCGCGATCTCGTGGATGTTCTTGAGCCCGGTCGCCGTCTCGATCTGCGCCTCGATGCCGATCCGCTTTTCGAGACCGGTTGTCGTTTCGATCATCCGCAACAGGTGATCGACGAAGTGGACCTCGTGAGCGTGCTGGACCTTGGGGATCATCACGCAATCGAGGTAGGAGCCGGCATTCTCAACGACGGTCTTGAGGTCGTCGGCCGCCCACTGCGTATCGATCGAGTTGATCCTCACGACGACCGTCTTGCCGGTCCAGTCGTTGTTCTTCAAGGCATCGATGACGTTCCCGCGGGCATCCTCCTTGGCCAGCGGCGCAACCGAATCCTCGAGATCCATGAAGACCTGGTCTGCCGGCAACGACGGAGCCTTGGAGAGCATCTTCGGGCTCGATCCCGGCACGGATAGGCACGACCTACGAGCGCGCAATGCAGAACCTCCTGTTAACGGTTATTCGACGTACCCGAGGCCGCGGAGATGGGCCTCGATCTCGCCTTCTTCATCAGAGGTTAGACCGGTCGAGTCGGGCCCGGAATCGGCAGCGCCTTTCGCTTCGTCGATCCGCAGCTCGACGTCGCCGACCAGGCTCGTTAGCACGGCACCGTCGCGTGGGATCGCGCTCGGGACGTTCAACGCAGCCATAGCGGTGGTCGGCAGGTCCTTGAGATACGCGGTCTCCTGCAGTGGACCCGGAGTGACTTCAGGCCCGGTAGCGACGATGACACCTTCCAGGCGATGGTCGCCCGACAGCCAGTCGGCTTCCTCTACGGCGGATTTCGCATGGGTCAACGAATACAGGGGGGCCGGGACGAGCAATAGGTCCGGCGCCTCATCGAGGAAGCGGCCGGAGAGGACCTCCTCCTTGTAATAGATCTTCGAGATGGGGGCCGCTCCCGTATCGGGGTCGCGGAAGGCCGCTAAGGACTGCGCCACTTCGTCGCGGACCTTTTCGAAGTCGCGAGGGTCAACCGTCCCGCCGGGCTCGCGCCCTTTGAGATTGACCGACACGCCCTCTCCCGTGGAAACGACGCTCGTGTACGCCTTCGTCTTGGACCATTCGATGGGCGACGCGGGTATCGAGATCCGCCCATGGAGCTTGAAGATGTCGTACAGCCTCCTCGCGATCCTACGCCCCGGCCCCCACCGGATGAGGTTGAACGTGAAGCTGCCGCGCCCGAATTCCAGATAGCCCAACTGCTGCAGGACGCGGTCCATCGTGCACGCGCGGGTGCAGGGC
>JALZGD010000074.1:0-3600 GCA_030861205.1 Actinomycetota bacterium | reverse complement strand
TGCCCGTGGTCCGACATGAACATCACAAGATCGTCGTCGGTTGTCCGTTGGAGCAATCGGCCTAGACCTTCGTCGAGCTGCTGATAGATCGCACGCGTCTGTTTTGCGACCGGGGTGTCCTTCAGCTCTTCGTAGCGCGGGTGCAGGGGGCAGATGTATTCCATCAAGCAGTGCTGGATGCGATCGGTCGAGACGTACACGAGGACGCCGAGATCCCAATCTGTCGTGTCCAACAGGTACTCGAAAGCCTTCAGACGTTTCGCCGTTATCTCTGCGCACTCCTCGAGAAATGCCTCGGGCCGGTTGCGGAACGTTGTCCAGCTCATCCCGTTGATCGGGAAGGGGGCGTTCTGGTCGAGCTCCGTCTGCAGTTCCGTTGGGTACGTGTAGGAGCGTGCTGCGGGCAGCACACCTCCCGCGACGACCTTCCCTTTCATGCTCGGTGTCGGGAACGTGAGTGGGACGTTAACGAGCAACGACGTCTTGTCGGCAGCCGTCATATCGTCGAAGATCGTCCGCGCCTTTATCGAGTGATACGTGATCGGCAGGCGCTTCGACGCTCCGGGCTTGTGCTCGAGGATGTCGTACACGCCGTGTCCTGCAGGATTGAGACCTGTCATGAACGTCGGCCACGCGCACCACGAGTGCGAGGGAACCGTCGACAGGCAATCGCCGTAGGCCCCGCGTTCTATAAGTGCGGCAACGTTAGGAAGCTCGCCGGCATCGAGCATCGGCTTGAGGACAGTCCAATCGACACCGTCCCAGCCGATTATGAGGACACGTTTAGGCATGAGGAGGCAGGTTAGCAGCCGGTTGCGGAGCTACTTAGCGGGCTCTGGACTCTCCTCTGCGTCGCGGCGAGATTGGCCAAGCTTGTAGGCACGTAATGCGAGTTGCAATCGAAGCTTGTCCTCGGGGTCGCGCAGCGACCATGCGGTAAGTCTTTCGACCTGCTTCAGTCGATAGGTCACCGTGTGCGGGTGCGCGAACAGCTTCTCGCCGGCGAGCTTGATGCTGCCGTCGCTAGAGAAATACGCGTCCAACGTCTTGACCAGCTCGCCCTTGCGGCGATCGTCGTAGTCGATCAACGGACCGATCGTCAGCTCGACGAAACGCTCGACAAGGCCGGGCTCGATACGAAGGAAGTGATACAGGAGGACGTCGTCGAAGCGGAAGACCGGCCGAGATAACGCGAGGGCGCTGCCGATCTCGAGTGCCTCCCGCGCTTCTATGTACGCTCGCCTGATCCCTTCGAGGCCGGGCTCCGGGCCCCCGACGCCGAACTTCCATCCATCTCCCAGCTCGATCGCCAGCTTTTCCGGCACGACGACCGGATCGGCAAACGGATCCGACGGAAGCAGCGCGATCGTCTGCTGTCCTTTCTGCAACACGATCGCGTCGGCGGCAGCCTGCGCCGTCGTTTTGGACGCGGCGGCGGCCACCGCCGCTTCCTTGCGCGCTTCGGCTTCCGGTCCCACTCCGACCATCGCGACGTAGCTAAGAGACAGGTCGTAACCGAAGGCGTGGGCGCGTCGTAAGACGTCTTCCGGATCGACGTCGGTGCCGTACAAGAGATCCGCGAGGAACTCGCGACGAGCACCTTCCTGCTCGCGCACGATGCTTCGTTGGGCACGCGCGTACGCCTCTGCTACCGATGTCGAAATGTCGTCGGTGTAGCGAAGGACGGCCTCGGCAAGCTCGATCGTGGGTTCGAGGGCGTCACCCCGGTAGCCCCTGCATTCCTCGGCCAAGATGTCCCAGCAGACGCGCGACACGGTTCGGTACGCGTGGAGGACGTCGTCGAGCGGCACGCCGGCTTCGGCGCGACGAGCACCGACCCGTTCGATCCCCTCGAGCTCGTCCCTTTTGACCTCTCGACCTTCCGCGAGGACGCGCCCGAGTGTCGAAACGTTCTCGCGAACCGCGTCGCGGACGTCGCGCATGACCTCGACCGAGCGGGAATAAGAGGGGACGGCATCACGGATAGCACCTGCGGAACGCTCTACGACCTCGTCCATTCGAGCGAGGAAGCTCTCGACTATGGGTTCGACCCCAGTGTGCCTCTTCTTAGCCATCCAAGCTGCCTTCGGAGATCGTCCGTAGGGCTCGATTCAGCGCGTCGCGGGCACTGTGAGCAGCGGCAAGAGCTGCAACGTCCGACGTATCGACGTCGTCGACGGGATCTAGAGCCGCCACAACGGCTCCCCGGTCGTGTTCGTGAACGACCACGTTGCAGGAGAGGTGCACGGCGACTTCGAGATCTTCCTGCGGGGTCCTGGTGACACCGGACGACCACGCACCCATGATCAGGTACTGACGTTTGTCACTTGGCTCCGGAACGAGAAGATCGCCGACGTGCATCTCGGTGATTATCGAAAACCCTTCGCGCCTCAAAGCCAGGCGAGCGCGGATGACGGCCTCGTCGTATCCCTCGGCAACCTCCACTGCGTACCCATAAGACTCGGGCTCCAGCGGCGGTTCTTCGTTGCCCTCGGCAAAGCCGTTCGGATACATCTCTTCTACGGTAACGCTCCATGAGCTTCGTCGCCGTGCCGAACATCGCCGAGGGGCGAGACGAGGCTGCCCTGGCGCACCTCGTTGACGCAGCCCGACGGGCGAGACTGCTGGACATTCACCGCGACTACGACCACAACCGAACCGTCTTCACGCTCGCCGGCAGCGTGATCGAACTAACAGAAGCCGTCGTCGAGCTCGCGATCGCAGTCCGGACGATCGACATGACGGCACACGACGGCGTGCATCCGTGGTTGGGCGCTCTCGATGTCTGCCCCATCGTCCCGATCGAGCCCTCTGCGGAGACACTGGCAGAAGCCCGAGACGTCGCGACGAACATCGCCCAAGCGGTCGGTGAGGTCGCAGGTCTTCCGGTATATCTCTACGGCGCCGCCGCGCGCCGCGCAGAGACGCGATCGCTTCCGACATTACGAAGAGGTGGCCTCGCGACGCTGATGCGAAGAGCTAGCGACGGTCTCCTCCCGGATTTCGGCCCCCGCACGATCGATCCTCGAACAGGTGTCGTTTGCCTGGGAGCACGCGGGCCACTCATCGCGTTCAACGTGATGATCGACGGAGCCCTCGTTGAAGCGCGCGCGATCGCGTCACGTGTGCGGACGACTGGGGGTGGTCCGGCCGGGATCCGTGCACTCGGCGTGTGGCTCGAAACCAAGACGAGAGCTCAGATCTCGATGAACCTCGTCGAGCCAGACAGGACTGGCATCGAAAGCGCGTTCGAAGCGGTGGCGAGAGAGGCTCGGGCGATAGGGGTGGAGCCGGTAGCGACAGAGATCGTCGGTCTGCCCCTCGCCCGCTATCTACCGGCCGAGAAAAGCGAAGCGGCCCGGTTGCTAATCGAACCGGGCCGCTCCCTAGAAGAGGCGATCAGCGTCTAAGCAGTTGTTGTGCGCCTCGTCGTCTTTCTGCGGCCGGTCGACTTACGGCCGGTCGACTTACGGGCCGTCGACTTACGGCCGGTCGACTTCTTGCGGCCGCCCGTCGACTTACGGGCTGTCGACTTCTTCCGACCCGTCGACTTACGCGCGGTGCTCTTGCGGCCGGTCGACTTCTTGCGGCCGGTCGTCT
>JALZGD010000253.1 GCA_030861205.1 Actinomycetota bacterium | reverse complement strand
AACGTCGTGGTTCTCGATGATCCCGTTGTGAACGACTGCGATGCGCCCGCTGCAATCGCGATGCGGGTGGGCGTTCGCGTCGCTCGGCGCGCCGTGCGTGGCCCACCGGGTGTGGCCGATACCCAAGCTGCCGGGCATATCGGTTCCCGACAACGCTCGCTCAAGCTGCTCGAGTTGACCTGCTTTCCTTTCGACCGACATATGCCCGTCCTCCACGATCGCGACTCCGGCCGAGTCGTAACCGCGGTATTCGAGCCTGCGCATCCCATCGAGTAGGACGGGTAGCGCTTGTGAATCGCCGACGTAGCCGACGATGCCGCACATGGGCATTCCCCCTATCTGGCGTGCGCGTCGTTGCGCGCGCTCGTTCGTTCGAGGACCGAAGGCGCTAGCGCTCACTCCGTGTCGCATCTGTGCGAGCCACAGCGCGCCGCGGGCCTCAACAAGAAGGCTGCAGGGAGAGGGCCACCTCGATGCCGGTTTGTGACCCGGGATCGCTCCCGGGGTTTGTCGACACCGTCACGACCGTGGCCGGCCGAGGGTCACCCGCCGAATGGGCCCGCAGGCCCTCCGAGATCCCCTACCTCGTCGACTCGGCGCCTCCTACGCCGAGCCCTGGCGCTAGATCCGGTGATACTGCTCCTCTACCTGGCAAAAGGATAGCCGTGCGAGCACGGCTTCTCCACGAGAGATATCGGCCTATCCGAGGCGGGACTGGACGGCCTCGGCCAGCCGTTTTGCAGCCTCGGCGGCCTGAGACTCGCTTTCGGCCTCGACCATGACCCGAACCAAAGGCTCCGTGCCCGAGGCCCGCACCAGCACCCGGCCGTCCTCGCCGAGCCCGTGCTCGACCTCGCCAACCGTCCGCCAGACATCGTCGGCAGAGTCGAGCGAGGACCGGTCCTTCACCGGCACGTTGATCAAGACCTGAGGGAACGGTTCGTAGGCATGCGCGAGCGCGGACAGCGTCTCCCCGGACGAAGCGACCAGGCGCGCCACCTTCAGGCCGGTCAGGGTTCCGTCTCCGGTTGTCGAATGCGCCCCGAAGATGACATGGCCCGACTGCTCACCCCCGAGAGCCGCTCCCGTGTCGGCCATCGCTTCGGCAACGTATTTGTCGCCCACCGGCGTCGACACCACGTCGATGCCGTGCTCTCTCAGGAAGCGATGGAATCCGAGATTCGCCATCACGGTCGCAACGACGACGTTGTTGTGCAACTCGCCACGAGAAGAGAGATCGAGCGCGCACATCGCAACGATGCGATCGCCGTCCACGACGTCGCCCTTCTCGTCGACCGCCAGCACCCGGTCGGCGTCGCCGTCGAACGCGAGCCCGAGAGCTGCGCCCTGCTCGACGACGGCGCGCTGGAGCCCCGACACCGACGTCGAGCCACAATCGACGTTGATGCGCGAGCCGTCGGCCTCTGCGTTGATCGCCGTAACCGTCGCTCCTGCTCGCTCGAAAGCTTGCGGGCCGACGGAATAGGCGGCGCCGAACGCGCAGTCGAGGACGACGTGGAGACCGTCGAGCCGGCCGCCGGCGGCCTCGACAACGTGATCCACGTACCTCGTCCCGGCGTCGTCCATCACTTCGGCCGTTCCGACGTCGTCGCCGGCGGGGAGGGCGCCTTCTTCATCCATCCGCGCCTCGATGTCGGCTTCGACATTGGGGCTCGTCTTGAACCCATCCCGCGAGAAGAATTTGATCCCATTGTCATCGACCGGATTGTGTGACGCGGAGACGACGGCACCGCCGGCTGCTTTCTCGGCGGTCGCGAGATAAGCGACGGCCGGGGTAGGGACGATCCCTGCCACCTTCACGTCGGTACCAGACGAGCACAGCCCAGCGACGAGGGCCGCTTCGAGCATCGGCCCCGAAAGCCGCGTGTCGCGACCCAGGACGATGACCCGGCCGGGGCCGCTCGACCCACGACCAACGCGAGGTCTGGGGTCAGGTCGCGATTCGCAACGCCCCTGATGCCATCGGTCCCGAAAAGTTGTGTCATGGCCGATATCTTGACCGAAAGCCAGGCGGCCCTCTCAAGAAAGGCTGCACATGCCGCTCCAGGACGTCCCGATCCAGCCGCTGCCGTACGACCGGTTCAGTGAAGTCCTGACTCCCGACAGCTTCAGTGACTTCGAATCTGCAGTGATGCAGGGGCGTGGCGAGTTCGAGGGCCGAACAGTGTGGAACGTCAATTCGACAGCGCGCGGCGGCGGGGTCGCAGAGATGCTGAGGTCCTTGATCGCCCGAGCGCAAGGTGCCGGGATCGATGCCAGATGGGTCGTTATCTCGGGTGATCCGGCGTTCTTCACGGTGACCAAACGGATCCATAACCACCTCCACGGATCGCGCGGCGATGGAGGAGAGCTGGCCGCAGGCGAGAAAGAGATCTACGAGCGGACGCTCCAGCCGAACGCGACCGAGCTGGCAGAACGAGTCAAAACCGGCGACATCGTCCTATTGCACGACCCGCAAACGGCCGGGCTTTCGTCGGAGCTGCTTCGGCGCGGTGCCGTGGTCATCTGGCGCTGTCACGTCGGAGTCGACATTCCGAACGAGCTCGCAGAAAACGCATGGCGCTTCCTGATCCCCTATATCGAAGACGTCGATAGCTACGTCTTCTCTCGCGAGGCGTTCGAATGGAAGGGGCTCGATCCGAACAAGATGAGCGTTATCCCGCCGTCGATCGACGCCTTCTCTCCGAAGAACCAGGACATGTCTCGCGAGCAGACGAACGCGATCCTGCAGACTGCGAGCGTCACGCAGGTTCGCTCTGATGGCGATGCGGTCTATCAGTTGGTCGACGGGTCGGAAGGCCACGTCACCCGTCGGGTGGAGTACCGGGACGAGGGTCCCCCTCCCCCGGCCGACTGTCGAATCGTTCTCCAGGTCTCCAGATGGGATCGCTTGAAGGATCCCCTCGGCGTTGTCACAGGCTTCGTCGACAACGTCTCGGATGAAGATGTCCACCTAGTCGTCGCGGGTCCATCGGTAGAGGCTGTCGCCGACGACCCCGAGGGGGCCGAGGTGCTGGCCGAGGCGCAAGCGGTGTGGCGTGACTTGCCTTCTCGGGTGCGCGCGCGGGTGCACCTCGCGTGTCTCCCGATGGACGACGGCGAGGAGAACGCCGCGATCGTCCTCGAAGAGGTTCACGAAGCGTGGACGAAGCTGTCCCCGGCCGACCAGGGTCGCGTGCATCTCGCGATGATCCCTATGGATGACGGGGACGAGAACGCGGCGATCGTGAACGCGATGCAGCGGCGCGCTGACGTCGTCGTCCAGAAGAGCATCGCCGAAGGGTTCGGTCTGACGGTCGCAGAAGCGATGTGGAAGGGCCGATCGGTTGTCGCATCTCGCATCGGGGGAATCCAAGACCAGATCGAAGACGGCAAGACCGGGCTGCTCGTGAACGATCCGAAGGATCTCGACGAGTACGGC
>JALZGD010000252.1:3160-3447 GCA_030861205.1 Actinomycetota bacterium | reverse complement strand
CGTCGACAGACGGCCGGACGACGTGGGGCGATGCGTCGTCTCGGCTCCCGCACACCGTCGTAAAGGATCTGAAGCACGACGCACCGAGCGACGGCAGCACTCAGCTCATCGCGGCAACGCACGGAAGGGGCATGTTCGTTGCAACGATCTCGCCCCCTATCTGCAAGCGCAACGGGACCACGATGACGATCAACGTGCCGAGCAATGACGCCTCCTACAGCGTGGTCAGGTCGGGAAGCGCGATCCAATTGAACGGCAACGGCGTCATCGACCACACGTGCGGAGGC
>JALZGD010000252.1:1237-3134 GCA_030861205.1 Actinomycetota bacterium | reverse complement strand
GACAACGTTCAAACCATCTCGGTCAACGGCGCTGCCGGCAACGAGAAGTTCACCATCGACACATCTGGCGGGCCATTCGTTTCGTCGGCGAGTGTCGATACGCACTTCGCGATCAATCTCTCGACCGGGACCGATGAGCTTGCTCTAAACGGAAGCTCCGGAGCAGACAGGTTCACGATCGGCTCCACGGGACTCAATCTAGACGCCGATGTCGATGCCGACGTGACGCCGTCGGGCGTCGAGCGTTTCCGCGCCACCACGGGCGGCGCGAATGACTACATCACCTCCAGCGGAGGATCTGGGACGGGAGTCGGTTCGAACAAGCCACTGTTCGCGTTCGGTGGGCTCGGCAACGACACTTTGATCGGTGGACCCGGCGCGGACTCATTGTCTGGAGAGGATGCCAACGACGTAGTTCGTGGCGGTAACGGCGGCGATGTCCTCTCGGGCGGCATCGGGGTCGACACCTTGGACTACACCGGTTCGCCTTCAGGAGTAAATGTCAACCTGGCGACGTTGGCCGTCTCGGGTGGCTTTGCGACTGGGGACTCGATCTCGCAGTTCGAGAACGTCAACGGATCGGCCAACGCAGACACGCTTACGGGAAGTACGGCGGCGAACGTCATCAAGGGAGCCGCGGGCGCCGACACGCTCAATGGGGGTAGCGGTGCCGACACGCTGAGCTACGTCGGCTCGCAGTCGGCAGTCACGGTCGACCTCGGCGCTGGAACCGCTTCGGGAGGAGACGCCACCGGGATCGTCGGAGGCGTCTCGACCAACGACTCGATCGCAGGCTTCGAGAACATCCTTGGATCTTCATTTGCCGACACCCTTACCGGCAGCATCGGCGTGAACGTCATCCGTGGCGGTACAGGTGTTGACACGATCCACGGAAGCGACAACAACGACAAGCTCTACGGCGACGCATCCGACGATCACCTGTTCGGCGACGCGGGGGCCGATTATCTGGATGGTGGTCCGAACGACACGTCGAGCCCAGGCGACGACTGCAACGACGCCAATCCGCCGACAGCGCCTGCTGCGTTCGTCAACTGCGAAACGATCCAGAACACACCAGTCGCCTCCGGGGCAAGATGATGAGGCCGACGAGCTAAAAGTTGCCGACGCCTTCGCGAGTGAGTCGTCGCGTTTCACCGCTCCACATCAATCGGGCGGT
Source organism: Actinomycetota bacterium (assembly GCA_030861205.1). Classification (GTDB taxonomy): domain Bacteria; phylum Actinomycetota; class CADDZG01; order CADDZG01; family WHSQ01; genus JALZGD01. The sequence goes on along the minus strand of JALZGD010000252.1, from coordinate 1,957 downwards.
CAAAAGTGCGGTCGTCAGTCGTTTCGCTTGACGCGCCACCTTCCACCAACGCGCTCGAGGGCGCGTCGCTCCCCATGGCGCAGCTTCGGCTTGCGGCAGCGGTGTCTTATCGCGAAATACTGAACTGCAGTCGGCGAGCTCTTGAAGATACGGACGGTAAAGGGCTTCCCTAATGACTCGAAGATGGCCGCGGAGACCGTAGCCAGGATCGAATAACCGCCAAGCAACGCGTTGGAGCCCGTGAAAGTGGAAGGCGATCAATAGATCGCCGTCGACGTGGATCTTGCCCTCGCGGATTTCGAGGTTCTCGACGCTGCCCACGTTCCACGGCGCGAGGTTGAGCCCTTTCTGGTTCACAACGGCGATGTTCTCGAACAAGTCGGGTAATCGTTCGAGGTATTTCTGGTCGGTGTACAGACCGTCGACGGGATAGTCGGGCACAGCCTCGATGCAACGCTCGCGCCACCACCTGAGTGCTGAGATGCCTACCTCGTCTCCGCCCACCGAAATCCAACCTGCGTTGTAGAGCCCAAAGCGGTCCTCAAACGATGCTTTCCCCGATCGGTGAGGTGTCAGCGCGACAGAGCTGTCGGCGATCTTGCGTGTGACAGCTGACGGATCCGAGCAGAACCACAGGTCACTGTCGAGGTACGTAACGCGTTTTACTGCCTTTTCTTGCAACAGATGGAGGTTCAACCAAGGCTTGCAGCTGAAGAGATA
>JALZGD010000252.1:0-1227 GCA_030861205.1 Actinomycetota bacterium | reverse complement strand
GGCTTCGTATCTTCTCGAGCTCTGGATCGAGGATGTCTTCCTCCTCGACGACTTCGACTCCGTCAAGGTCGAGAACTCGCAACGCGCGCGAGCAATCGTTTCCGACCGACAGCACCCACAACGTGAAAGCTGGAGAGTGTCTTTCGAGCGACCGATAGAGTGCTAAAAGTCGGGGGAGGAATGCCGTATTGACGATCGTGGAATAGCGTTCCATCGCAGATGAAGACAGTACTGTTCATCTCGTACTTCTATCCGCCATTCGACAGCACTGCTGCCGTGGAGGCATCACAGCTCTCGCGTCATCTTGTGGAATTCGGTTGGGAACCGCTAGTCCTCGCAGGTTTCAACGACTTGAACCCCTCGCTACCCGTTCAAGTACCTGAGGAGCTCGTCTACCGAACAGCCGAATTCGACATCAACGCGTTGCCCAAGCGAATCTTGTCGCGAAGAAATCACGTTGGTCATGCCGCAGACGGGTCGACTCGTCTCGGCGGCATGACGAGGCGACTAGAGCAGGCGTATCGGCAGATACTCCACTTCCCAGACGCCCATATCGGATGGCTGCCCTACGCCCGCCGCGAGGGCCGACGCCTGATCAAATTGCGGCAGCCCGATCTGATCTTCAGTATGGGCGGACCCTTCACCTCGCATCTAGTTGCGCGTTCGCTTGCCGTCGAGGGCGACATCCCGTGGATCGCCGACTTCAGGGATCTGTGGACTGACAATCACTACTTCCAACGCGCGCGCCCACTGAACCGCCTGGAGCGCCGAATGGAAGCGTGGGCTTTGGCTCCCGCGTCGGCGCTGACGACACCGACTCCTGCTTGGGCCGCCGTCTTGCGCCAGAAATTCGGTAAGGCGACGTCGGTCGTACCGAACGGGTTCGAGCTGAGCGAACTCGAGCGCGTTTTCCAGCACACGCGGCCGCGTGACGGGAAGAAATTCGTTTTGGCGTATACCGGCGTGTACTACCGCGGGTACCAGGATGCCGATGCCCTTCTCGACGCGATCGCCCTCTTGAAACGTCGTGGATTGATCGACAGCGTAAGTTTCGAGCTGCGGCTGGTGGGCCGCTACTGCCGCGCCTTGAGGCCGGCGGTTGCTCGACGCGATCTCCAAGACCTAGTGGTCATGGAAGATGCCGTTTCGCATCATGACGCTCTTCGAGAACAAGCGCGCGCTACAGCGGTTGTGTTCTTCTTGTGGCAGAGCCCGCGAGGTCGCGGA
>JALZGD010000073.1:9271-9786 GCA_030861205.1 Actinomycetota bacterium | reverse complement strand
GCGACGGCCTGCGGCGAGTGTCCGGCGATCACGTCGGCTCGATCGCGAGCAACGATCAGAAAGCGGCCGTCGAGCTGTGGATCGGGGATCTTCACGTAGTCGATGTCGGGCCCGACCGCGGCCCCCATGTTGGCGAGTAGCGTCCACGGAGTCGTCGTCCAGACTAGAAGAGCGGTGTCAGGCTCGTTCACCAGCGGAAAGCGGACGTAGACCGATGGGTCCGTCACGGTGCGGTATGCGCCCGTCTGATGCTGCTCGTGGTTCGACAGCGACGTCTCACACCGTGGGCAGTAAGGGACCACCTTGAAGTCCTCTTCCAAGAGCCCCTTGTCCCAGATCTGCTTGAGAAGCCACCAGACCGACTCGACGTAGTCCTTCGACATCGTCCAGTACGCGTCGTCCATGTCCACCCAGAACGCGATTCGCTCCGTCAGCTTTTCGAACTCGCGTACGTACCGCTTGACCGACTCGCGGCACCGGTTCACGAATTCCGCGATGCCGACTTCGTCCTCGAT
>JALZGD010000073.1:0-9261 GCA_030861205.1 Actinomycetota bacterium | reverse complement strand
CTCCACCGGCAGCCCGTGGCAGTCCCACCCCGCCTTGCGGGCGACGTAACGCCCCCGCATCGTCTGGTAGCGGCAGAAGATGTCCTTGAAGACACGTGGTTCGACGTGGTGGATGCCGGGTTTGTTGTTGGCCGTGGGAGGGCCCTCGTAGAACACCCACTCGGGGGCCCCCTCGTTCTGTTCGATCGACCTCTCGAAGACCCGCGTCTCGGCCCATTTCCGTGCGATCTCGAGCTCCAGCCGAGGGAACGAGATGTGCGGATCTACGGGACGGTACTTGGGGGAGGGCACGACGAAACCTTATTTCCCGCGGCCTGCACCCCCGCGTTTGTGGGCGTTCGAAGCGGCGACGAAATGGGTTTTGGGACACGGACGTTGTGCTATCGTGCTCCGCCCTATGGCGCCCAAGAAAAGCTCTACTACCAGGGCATCTAGCTCCGCGAAGTCTTCGAAGAAGACCGCCGCGAAAAAGACGTCACAGGCCGCGAAGTCCACCAAGAAAGCCGCACTGAAGAAGACCGCGGCCAAGAAGACGGCGTCCAAGAAATCGACTCCCTCGAAGACTGCTGCGAAGAAGACGCCGGCGAAGAAGGCCACTGCCAAGAAGGCCGCTGCCAAGAAGACTTCGGCTAAGAGCTCTCCGAAGAAGGCAGCGGCTCCGAAGACGGGCGCGAAGAAGACCGCGACCAAGAAGACCTCACGAGAGCCGGCGGCGAAGGCACCCAAAGCCACGAAGACCAGCGGACGGACGGGTGCGACGCGTCTCTCGAACGCGACGGTTCGGGCGCCCCAGCAGAAGACGCCTCGGCCACGACCGGTTCGACCCGCCAAGTTCGACGCGGCCCAGTTGAAGGCGATCCGGGCGAACCTCGAGGAGAAGCGAGCCGAGCTTCAGACCCGTCAGGAGGAGCTCGAGACCGATTCATTCGACTCGACGCAATCGGAGATCACGGGTGAGGTCGGCCTCGACGAGGACTTCGCCGATGCCGGAACGGCCACGTTCGAGCGAGAGCGGGACCTATCGATCCGCAACAACATCTACGACCTGATCGACCAGATGACGCGTGCGATCACCCGGATCGACGACGGCACCTACGGAACGTGCGAGAGGTGCGGGCGACCGATAGATGCCGCACGCCTGAAGGAGCTTCCTTATGCGCTCCTGTGCCTCGACTGCAAGCGCCGCGAGGAGAGAGCCCGCTAGCCCGACGGGGGCCACCGCATAGTGGGCGACACCGAGCTCCATCCAACCGCTTCTCGATCGTCGCTTGCGCTTCGCTACTTACTGCTCGTCGCGATCGCTGCCGCGGTCGTTGCCGTTGACCAGGTCACGAAGACGCTCGCGGTAGATCGCCTTGCCGACGGTCCGGTTGACGTGGTTCACGGCATCCTCACGATGCGGCTGACCCTCAATTCCGGCGGTGCATTCGGCATCCTTCAGGGGTTGCCCGGAGTTTTCGTCGCCGCAAGCCTCGCCGTCGTCGCGCTCGTTTTCTTCTGGGTGCGCCGGCTTGCGCGGCCCGCGCTCGTCGTGCCGCTCGGGTTGATGCTCGGTGGTGGGCTAGGCAACGTCGCCGACCGCCTGTTCCGCGATCTGAACGGAAAGGTCGTCGACTTCATCGATCTCCACGTATGGCCGGTCTTCAACGTCGCCGACGCGTGCATCGTGACCGGCATCGCCCTGCTGCTCTTCACGAGCCTCGTCCACCCGAGCCGAGAGTGATCTCGTATCGCGCGACCGATTCGGATGAGGGCGCTCGGGCGGACGTGGTGCTGGCTCGCGAGGCGGCCGTCACGAGGACGCGCGCGCAGCGAGCTCTGAGAGCCGGCGAGATCACCGTCGACGGCGACCCCGTTCGCCCGTCCCACAGGATGGAGGCGGGGCAGCGCCTCGTCGGGGAGCTCGTCGCCGACGACCTGGAGCGACCTCGCGCTGAAGACATCCCGATAGAGATCCGGTATCGCGACGAGCGGGTGCTCGTCGTGTCCAAGCCGGCGGGCCTTGTGACGCACCCGGCTCGGGGGCATGAAACGGGCACGCTCGTCAACGCGCTCCTGGGGACGGGCGAGACGCTCGCCGGGGCAGGCTCCGTGCGGCCCGGGATCGTGCATCGTCTCGACAAGGACACATCGGGCCTGCTTATCGTCGCGAAGGACGATGCCGCTCAAGAATCTCTCGTGCATGCGATGTCGCGGCGGATGATCGTTCGCAGGTATCTCGCGCTCGTCCGTGGCGTGCCGCCGCCGTCCGGGTCGATCGATGCCCCGATCGGACGACACCCGGCGAGGCGGACGCGCATGGCCGTCGTTGCGGACGGGAGGCCTTCGGTAACCAACTACCGAGTCCGCGCCTCCCACGACCGACGATCTCTCCTGGACGTCGATCTCGAGACCGGGCGCACGCATCAGATCCGCGTCCATCTGTCGCACATCGGTCATCCCATCCTGGGGGACCGGACCTACGGTGGGATGAGCGACGATGCCCGCGCCCTCGGGCTGGCGAGGCCGTTCCTTCACGCCTTCAGCCTCGAGTTCCCTCACCCGGACGATGGGCGGGTCGTCGCCGTGGAGGACCCGCTTCCCGCCGATCTCGCAGCCGTCCTGGAAGTCGCCGGTCTCGACGGGCGCTAACCCACATCGATTCCACAGCTTTTGGGAGTTGTTGTGCGCAGGCCGTCTGCGAAAGGCTCTTCTCTAGGCATTCTGAGCGGCGAAGGCGCAGAGAGCGCTATGCCGTTGGGGATTTGTGAGCGTGTTGCTTGACGCGGGGACCTCCCGCGGTCAATAAAGAACAGTCTTGTAATTCGGCTGTGGGCTCCCATCCCGAGCTGCCCGAGCCATACCGGAAACGGGGGAGAACTTCGAGTGAGCTTTGCCCATCTTCACGCTCACACCGAGTACTCCATGCTCGATGGCGCAAGCCGGATACCGGAGCTGTTCGAGGCCGCCGAAGCCGCCGGCATGCCGGCATGTGCGATCACCGACCACGGCGTCATGTACGGGGCGCTCGACTTCTATACGACCGGTCTCAAGACGTCGGTGAAGCCGATCCTGGGCATCGAGGGCTACCTCTTCGAAGGGAATCGTCGGGACAAGCCTGCTCAGCGCGAGAACGGCGACAAGACGTTCCACCTGACGTTGCTCGCCGCGAACGACACCGGCTACAAGAACCTGATCAAGCTTTCGACGAAAGCGTGGCTCGAGGGGCTCCATTACTGGCCCCGTGCAGATCACGAGATCCTCGCCGAGCACTCCGAAGGCGTCATCTGCTTGTCGGGTTGCCTCTCGGCAGAGATCCCTAAACGGATCGTCGCCGGAGACCTCGTCGGAGCGCGGCGCAAAGCTGCTTGGTACCGCGAGGTGTTCGGCGATCGCTTCTATCTCGAGCTTCAGGACCACGGGATCCCGGTCCAGAGCCCGTTGAACGACGAGCTCGTCGCGATGGGCAAAGAGCTCAACATCCCGTGGGTATGCACGAACGACTCGCACTACACCCATAAAGAGGACGCTCCGGGCCACGACGTCCTCTTGTGCATCAACACGGGGACCGAGCTGTCCGATCCGAACCGCTTCAAGTTCGATTCCGACGAGTTCTATCTGAAGACCCCGGAAGAGATGGCCGCGAAGTTCGCCGCCTGGCCCGGCGCGTGCGAGACGACCCTCGAGATCGCAGAGCGATGCAACGTGACGATCCAGCTCGGCAACCTTCTACTCCCGCGTTACGAGGTGCCCGCCGGCAAGACGCTAGATGGGTACCTTGCCGAGCTCGTAGAGGACGGCATCAAAGTCCGCTATGGGGTCGATGGATCCGACGCGCGCGAGCGCGCCGCCTACGAGTTGCGCGTCATTGCAGACATGGGGTTCGCCGGCTACTTCTTGATCGTCTCCGACTTCGTCAATTGGGCGAAGCGACAGGGGATCAGGGTCGGTCCCGGCCGCGGCAGCGCGGCAGGCTCAGTCGTTTCGTATGCGCTGGGGATCACCGAGCTCGACCCCCTGCGTTACGACCTGATGTTCGAGCGGTTCCTGAACCCCGAAAGGGTCGCGATGCCGGATATCGACATCGACTTCGACGAGCGCAGGCGCGGTGACGTCATCCGTTACGTCTGCGAGAAGTACGGAAGCGACCACGTCGCGCAGATCGTCACGTACGGCACGATCAAAGGGAAGCAGGCGATCAAGGACGCAGCGCGAGTCCTCGGCTTCCCGTACTCGGACGGCGACCGTCTGACGAAGATGTACCCACCTTTGATCATGGGACGCGACTCGGGTCTCGACAGCGCTCTCGAGACGTCACCGGAGCTGCGTGAAGCGTATGAGGGCGGCGGAGCCGCCAAGACGATCATCGACACGGCACTCAAAGTCGAGAACCTCAAGCGGTCGGCAGGGATCCACGCGGCGGGGGTCGTGATCGGGCGCGATCCGTTGGTCGAGCATCTCCCATTGAAGCGCGGCGACCACGGCGAGATCGTGACCCAGTTCGACCTCCACGGGATCGAGAAGCTCGGCCTTCTGAAGATGGACTTCCTCGGCCTTCGCAACCTCACCGTCATCGAGCTGTGCCGCGATTACATCCGTGCGAACCGTGGCGAAGAAGTCGACGTCGACAACTTGACGCTCGACGATCCTGCGGTTTACGAGATGTTGTCGCGAGGCGAGACCGACGGAGTCTTCCAACTCGAGTCCGAAGGCATGAGGCGCTACCTCGTGCAGCTCAAGCCGACGCGCTTCGAGCACATCATGGCGATGAACGCGCTGTACCGGCCGGGCCCGATGGACCAGATCCCGACCTACATCGAGCGTATGAACGACCCGTCGAAGATCGAGTATCTGCACCCGGCTCTCGAGGAGATAACGAAAGAGACGTTCGGGGTGCTCGTGTTCCAGGAGCAGATCGTCCTCACGCTGCAGAAGATCGCCGGTTACACCCCCGGCGAAGCAGACCTCGTCCGGAAAGCGATCGGAAAGAAAGATCGCAAGATCATGGCGAACGAGCAGCCGAAGTTCATCAAAGGCTGCACCGAGGGTGGCGCGGACGAGAAACGAGCTCTCCATCTGTGGAGCCTGATCGAGCGGTTTGCCGATTACTCGTTCAACCGAGCGCACGCCGCTTGCTACGCGTACATCGCGTACCAGACCGCATGGTTGAAAGCGCACTATCCGGTCGAGTACATGACTGCACTCTTGACATCGGTCAAGGACCGCAAGGACGACAAGCCGAAGTACCTGCACATGGCGCGCAAGATGCGCATCCCCGTGCTACTCCCCGATGTGAATTCGTCCGAACGTGACTTCACGCCCGTCGGCGATTCGATCCGGTTCGGCTTATCTGCGGTTCGCGGTGTGGGCGAGGGCGTTGTCGAGAAGATCGTCGAAGCTCGCAGGGAGCAAGGCGAGTTCACTTCCTTCCACGACTTCTGTCGCAAGGTCGACTACACGTGCCTAAATAAGAAGACGGTCGAGTCGCTCATCAAGGCCGGGGCTTTCGAATCGTTGGGCCACACGCGGAAAGGGTTGCTCGACGCGTGCGAAGAGGTCTGCGCCGGGACCCTCACGACGCGCAGACAGCAAGCCGTCGGGCAGTTCGGTTTCTTCGACGCCGACCCGACCGTCGACCACGATCTCCCTATCGGGATCGAAGAATTCCCGAAGGCGATGCTGCTCTCTCTCGAGAAAGAGATGCTCGGCCTCTTCGTGTCGGACCACCCGCTGCTGGGCGTCGAAGGCCTTCTGGCGCGCATGACCGATTGCTCGATCGCAGGCCTTGGCGATCGGCCTCCCGGAGAAGTCGTCGTCTGTGGAGGCATCGTCGCCGGTTTGCGTAAGAAGCTGACTCGCCGCGGGGACCTCATGGTCCTGCTCGATCTCGAAGATCTCTCCGGCTCCAACGTCGAGACGGTGATCTTCCCGAAGGTCCAGGATCAGTTCGCTCCACTCCTACGGCCCGATTCGATCCTGTTGATCAAGGGTCGCGTCGACCGCGATGCGCGCGACGACTCCGTCAAGCTGATCGCGATGGAGGTGACCGAGCCGAAGCTCGGCGCCGACCATCCTCTAGTGATCAATCTCGAGGTCGACGCGTGCACTCCGAAAGTCGTGGATCACCTGAAAGAGATATTGAGCTCACATCCGGGCTCGACTCAGGTCTTCCTGCACCTCGCTCGCAACGAGGCCACGACCGTGCTCCGGTTGGGCAGCGAGTTCGCCGTCGACACACACAACGGATTGTTCGCAGAACTGAAGGCGGTACTGGGGCCCACGGCGCTCGTCGCAAGCTAGCCAAATAGGCCCGGCCGACGCCCGCTCGCGCTCTTCTTTAGGGCAGACTAGCCCGATGCTCGAGGTCATCGACGGTCGCGCGCAGCAAACGCCCGTTCACATCCCGCGCCCGCGTGCGGTCTCCGGCGGTGGGGGCCCCGAGGAGGCCGTGCGAGCGATCGTCGACGACGTTCGGCTGCGCGGCGACGAAGCGGTGCTCCACTACACGCAGACATTCGATCGCGCCGAGCTGAGCGCGGACCGCCTACAGGTCGCGCCTGAAGAGCTCGAAGCTGCCGTGAAACTCGTACGACCGGAGCTCGTCGACGCTCTCGAAGTCATGGCTGCTCGCCTGCGCAGGACGTGTGAGCGCCAGTTCGAGACCGAGTGGCGCGAAGAGTCGCCCGACGAATCGATCGGTGAGCTCGTCCGCCCGTTGCGCCGCGTCGGTATCTACGTCCCCGGAGGACGCGCCGCCTATCCATCGAGCGTCATCATGGCGGCGATCCCGGCTCAGGTGGCGGGAGTTGACGGGTTGGCGGTCGCATCGCCGCCCGGCCCCCACGGAGAGATCGCCGAGCCGGTTCTTGCGGCCTGCGCTATCGCGGGGGTGAACGAGGTCTACCGGGTTGGAGGGGCGCAGGCGATAGCGGGGCTGGCTTACGGGACTGCCTCGATCCGGCCGGTCGACAAGATAGTCGGGCCCGGCAACATCTATGTCACGTTGGCTAAGAGGATCGTGCACGGGTGGGTCGGGATCGATTCAGAGGCCGGGCCGACGGAGATAGCAGTCGTGGCCGACGAGAACGCGTCGGCAGATGTCATCGCTGCCGACCTGATCGCGCAGGCGGAGCACGGCCCCCTCGGAGCGCACGTCCTGATCACGTGGTCGAGCGATCTCGTCGATGCAACGATCGATTCGATCGAGAAGATGGTGCAGGTGCACGAGCGCGCGGACGACGTCGAGAACGCGCTGATAGAGGGGGGTCGCATCGCGTTGGTGCGCGATGTCGATCATGCGCTCGCTACGGCGAACGCCTTCGCGCCGGAGCACCTCGAGCTGCTATTCGAAGGATCCCGTGCGGCCTTGCCCGCGGTCAGGAACGCCGGCGCTGTGTTCGTGGGTCCCTATTCGCCTGTGCCCGTGGGGGATTACGTCGCGGGGACGAACCACGTGCTGCCGAGCGCGGGAACTGCGCGTTGGGCGTCCGGACTGAGCGTTCGCGATTTCACCAAGACGATCTACGTATGCGATCTCGAGCGGCCGGCGCTGGAGCGTCTCGCTCCGCACGTCGACGCCCTCGCCGAAGCGGAGGGGCTCAGGGGGCACTCGCGCGCCGTGCGGTTGCGACTCGATCCCGGCCGATGACCTCGCAACAGGCGCGTCTGGGCGTCCGCCCCGATCTGGCGCACGTCGCTCCGTACGTCTCGCCGCAGCAGCCGGCGCGTTTCCGCATGAACACCAACGAGTCCCCGTACCCGCCCCCGGAGGCCATGGTCGACGAGATCGTCGACGAGATGCGAGAGGTCGCGCTGAATCGCTACCCGGATCGCGATGCCGTGAGCCTTTACGACTTACTCGCGCAGCACCTCGAGTGGCCCCGTTCGGGACTGTGGATCGCGAACGGTTCTAACGAAGTGTTCATGCACTTGTTCCTGGCTTTCGGGGGGCCGCGCCGAACGTCGATGACTTTCGAGCCAACGTATTCGTTGCATACGCTGATCCCGAGCATTGCGGGGACGAAGACCGTGCAAGCCGACCGAGGTGAGGATCTTTCGTTCGATGTCGATGCAGCCGTGACTGCGATCCGCCGGAACCGGCCCGACATCGTCATCGTGTGCTCGCCGAACAACCCGTCCGGTGACGTGACATCCATCGATGCCGTGCGCGTGGTGCTCGCCGAGACGGAGGGGCTCGTCGTCGTCGACGAGGCTTACGGAGAGTTCGCTGGAGAAGACGACAGCGCGCGCTCGCTCGTACGGAAATACCCGAATCTGATCATCACGAAGACGTTCTCGAAAGCATGGCGGCTCGCGGGCGTTCGTATCGGATACATGATGGCCGACGAGAGCTTGGTCTCCGATCTTGCGCGAGTGAGGTTGCCGTACCACCTCAGCTCTCCAACGCAAGTCGTGGGCCGCGCTGCTCTACGACACGCCGGCGACACGCTTCGCTTCGTGGAAGCGATCTGCACCGAACGCGACAGGATCGCGGTCGAATTGCAAGCGTTGGGCTTCAAGACGTACCCGTCGAAGGCGAACTTCGTCCTGTTCGAGGTCGACGATCCTGAAGACATGTGGAACAACCTGATCCAACGAGACATCCTCGTTCGCTCCTACGCGAACGTTTCCAGGCTCGAAGCCTGCCTACGCGTCACTGCCGGGCTCCCCGAAGAGACCGATGCGTTCATCGACGCGATGCGGGAGCTGGCATGAGCTCGGATCGGAGAGCCTCGGTATCCCGAGCGACGACGGAGACCCAGATCGAGGTAACGCTCGACCTCGACGGGGGACCGGTCAAATGTGAAACGGGCGTCCCTTTCTTCGATCACATGCTTGCCCAGCTGGGAACGCATGGACGCTTGGGGCTGACGGTGAGAGCGGTAGGTGATCTCGAGATCGACGCACATCACACCGTGGAGGACTGCGGGATCGTTCTGGGTGAGGCGTTGTCCGAAGCGCTTCGGGACAAACGTGGGATCAGACGTTATGGCGATGCGCTCGTGCCGATGGAGGAGTCGCTCGCGCGGGTGGCGGTCGACATCTCGGGAAGGCCACTGCTCGTCTACAACGCCGACGTCGGGACAGAGATGGTCGGTCAGTACGACGTCAGCCTCACAGAGGAGTTCTTGCTCGCGCTGTGCCGCTCGGGCGGCCTCACACTGCACGTCGACCTCTTGCGCTCGAAGAACGCGCACCACGCGGTTGAAGCGATCTTCAAGGGCGTTGCCCGCGCGCTCAACGAAGCCGTCAGGCGGGATGACGACGCGATCCCTTCTACGA
>JALZGD010000251.1 GCA_030861205.1 Actinomycetota bacterium | reverse complement strand
GGCGAGCTTAGTAGAGGAGGGGCCGGTCGATGGCGGTCATCGAGAAGAAGAGCTTCGAATCCACAGATCGAGGCCGCACTCTCGAAGAGACCGAATGAAGTTCGGCCTGCATCTGCCAAACTCTTTGGCGGGAACGGATGAGAGCTCGATCCTCGCGGTAGCTCGTATCGCGGAACGCTTCGAGCTCGACTCCCTTTGGATGTTCGACCACCTCTTCACACCGGTCGATCTCGACTCCAAGTATCCGTACTCGCGCGATGGTTCGTATCCGCTCACGGCCGGCGATCCATTCTTCGATCCCCTCGGTCTCTACGGCGTCCTTGCCGCTCAGACAAAGAACGTGCGTATCGCCACCGGAGTGTTGATCGCTGCTTACCGGCACCCGATCGTGTTGGCGAAGATCCTCGCAACGATCGAGCGGTTCGCTCCACGGCGCATCGTCCTAGGAGTCGGCGCCGGCTGGATGCGCGAGGAGTTCGATGCGGTTGGTGTCGGCTACGAGCGCAGGGGAGCGCGGCTTGACGAGTACATCGTCGCTCTGCGCACGCTGTGGTCTGGAGAACCCACGGCGTTCGACGGTGATTTCTACAAGTGGGAGAAAGCGGGGTTCTTGCCCGCGCCCACTGCACCGATCCCGATCATCGTCGGCGGTCACACCGACGCAGCCTTGCGGAGGGTCGCAAAGCTGGGTGACGGCTGGGCCATCACTACGGGTCGGGGACAGGGCGCCGGCATCGACGCGATCGCATCGCGTCTTGCAGACCTAGACCGATTCCTCGCCGTGGAGGGCCGTTCCATTGCCGACCTCGAGCTGGTCTACCAAACGCCCCTGTGGTTCTCGGAGCAGCCACATCCGAAGATGCCGCTGACGGGCCCCGTCGGAGACATCGTCGAATCGATCGGCCGCCTCGAAACCATCGGCGTCAACACGATCGATCTGGTCATCATCGGGGACGCGTCCGTGGCCGAGAGCGCGATCCAGCGTTTCGTCGGAGACGTGCTGCCGCAGGTTCAGAAAACGAGCGCGTAGGCAGCCGGCGCGGCTCAGAGACGCAGCCGCCGCGTCGCATGTTTGACCTTCTCGACCGGCGACGCCGCGGCGCGACGCCGCTCGAGGTAGGCACCGAGGGCTATCCCTGATCCAAACAATCCGGCCCCCCCGATGCCGGCGGGAACCCCGATCAATAGCGCTCGGCGGCGCGTCCGCAACTCGTGTATCGGCCACCCGCGCGTTAGAGCCACCCGTCTCAGTTCGTGCTCCGGATTGACGGCGTGTGGGTAGCCGACGGACTCGAGGAGAGGCAGATCGTTTATCGAATCCGAGTACGCGGCGCTTTCCGCAAGCTCGATGCCGTGTTGAGCTGCGATCTCTGCAACGGCCTTCGCTTTCTCGGGACCGTGGATGACCGGCCCGACCAATCTGCCTGTGTAGAACCCGCGGTCATCGACCTCGGCTTCGGTTGCAACGGCGCCCGACATGTCGAGCTCCGCGGCTACGACCTCTGCGAGCTCGACCGGGGCGGCGGTTACGAGGAACGTCTTGTCTCCGCGCTCGCTATGACTTCTGATGACCGTCGCGATGTCTTGGTACACGCGGGGGATGATTCGCTCCTCCGCGATCTCGCGTCCCCAGTCGACGATGTCTTGCCGTCGGCGACCCGCGACGAAGTCGAGCGTCGACTGGCGAGACTTCGTCATGTTCTTGGTTCGCTCGCCCTGGAGGCGAAACAACATCTGGCCCCATCCGAAGCGAAGGATGTCGCGCACGCGGAACATGTCGCGCTCGTAAAGCCCGCGGGCCAACAGGAACAAGCTCGAGCCCGGTATGAGCGTTCGGTCGAGATCGAAGAAAGCACCGCGCGTTTCGGGGGCCATCCTCAGAACCTACCGGGTTGCGCGTCGAGGCAGTTTGTGTAGTGCCGGGTAGATTCCTTTCGATGCTCGTAGGAGCCATGAACTTCCCAGGTCGTTCCGTCCTCAAAGAGATTCATCGGATAGCCGAGGACGGGTTCGATTTCATCGACCTCACACTCGAGCCGCCCGCCGCATGGAACGTGAATGGCACCGAGATCGGCCGCTTGGCAGGCGACCTCGGGCTTGGGTGTGTTGGGCACACCGCCTGGTATCTACCGATCGCGTCCCTATTCGACGACCTTCGCAAGACCGCTCGCGACGTGTACCGCAGGGGGCTCGACACGTTTGCGGAGGCCGGGGTCGAGCTCGTCAACGTCCATCCCGACCAGAGGGTCCCGCTCACGGCGATCGAGGCCGTGCGTGCGGCGAACGTCGAGGCGATCGCAGGGCTGGTCGAGGACGCGTCGCAGCGCGGGATAAAGATCATGGTCGAGAACCTGGATCGTCTATTCGCGGATGTCGACGACGTCGGAGCGATCATGGACGGGGTGCCCGAGGCCGGCTTCCATCTCGACGTCGGGCACGCGAACCTTCGGCTCGGCAAGCACGAGAAGAATCGGACCAAGAGCCTGCTCGATGCGTTTGGCGATCGCCTCGTGCACGTTCATCTCTCGGACAACCGCGGGGGAGACCAGGACCTGCATCTCCCGCTCGGGGCCGGAACGATCGACTGGAAACAGGTCGCCCGCCAACTATTCGAGGCTGGGTACGACGGCACGGTGACGCTCGAGGTCTTCTCTCGGGAGCGCGAGCACCTGCGGACCTCTCGACGCCTGTGGCTTGGGTGGTGGTCGGCAGCTCGGAGCTGAGGCGACATTCCGCCGCCCCGAGAGGCTGGGCCGCTATGCTTGTGGCCAAATGACACTAAAGCGGCTGTTGTGGCTGGTGTTAATAGCGTTCGCCGTCTTCTTCGTCATCCAGCAGCCGGCGGCGGCGGCCCATCTCGTGAAGAACGCCGGGAAGAGCCTGACCGACTTCTTCGGGACGGCAGCACACGCCCTGTCGCGTTTCGTCAAGTCGCTGGCCTAACCGGAGCACGTCGCCGTGAGCGCAATCGCCCTCGAGCGCTATCTCGCCCACGACGAGCGCGTGGTCCTGCTCGTTAGGCGGCACCTCGCCCAACTCGCGCGACCCGCGTTCGCTGCAGCCGGCGTCATCGCTGTCGCCGCAGTCGCGGGGACGGTCTGGAGCCCAACCGCGGGTAACGACTTCGTCGACCGCCTGCTCGGCCTCGTCGCGTTCGTCTTCGTTCTGCGGTTGGCGTGGAAGGTGTGCATCTGGTGGGCCGACCGGATAATCGTCACGGACCAGCGGATCTTCGAAGTCTCCGGGGTCCTCAGCCGCAAAGTGCAGTCGATGCCGATCGTCAAGGTGACCGACATGACCTACCACCGGTCACTCCTCGGGCGGATGCTCGGCTACGGCGACCTGGTTGTCGAAGCTCCCGGTCAGACGGAAGCTTTGCGAGTTTTAACCTTTTTGCCCCAACCCGACGACTTCTACAGGACCATCACCACGATCGTCACAGCCGGACTGGAGCCGCTCGTCGAGGAGCACTACCACCC
>JALZGD010000250.1:731-3487 GCA_030861205.1 Actinomycetota bacterium | reverse complement strand
AAACGTGGCGCCCGCGCATTCGTAGGCGAGGTCAGATGGCTGAGCGGCCGCAGATCGTAGCGAGCTGTCTCCGGCGTCCGTTCCCCCTTGACCGCATGCAGTGAGCAAAGCGACCAAAGCTACAGTGGTCAATACCGTGCGCATGCCCCTTTGACGATATCGGGCCTTGAAATGTTCCCTCGCCACGCGCCCGATCTCGCTCTTCATGACACCCTGCTCCTGCGTCACGGCGCTGGAAGACACCGCAGGAATTAAGACGCGGCTGACATGCTTAGAGACAATGCCGTTTGGACACGAGCCACGGAATGCTGTCGAGTGTCGAGCCGAATGCGTCCGCTTCTCACATCCGCATCGGTGTCTTCGCTCGCCATAAGGACGGGGACAAGCGCCGGCGACAAAGGGCGCAGTCACGGTGGAGCGTCCGGACGAAGGAGGAGGAACGAGCCTTGACGACGACCGCGCCGGTGCTAGCGGTCTTGAATTGCGAGCGGGCGGATGCGATCAGAAGCTCGT
Organism: Actinomycetota bacterium; assembly: GCA_030861205.1. Taxonomy (GTDB): domain Bacteria; phylum Actinomycetota; class CADDZG01; order CADDZG01; family WHSQ01; genus JALZGD01. The sequence goes on along the minus strand of JALZGD010000250.1, from coordinate 2,974 downwards.
TCTGTCTCTACTTGTGCGTATTGAGAGTTTGAGACGGCACCTTCAGCTTTGATAGATGACAAGTCCTCGACCGCGGGTCCTTGTTGTCGACGACGATGAGGCGATGCGGCGGATGCTGGACATAATGCTCCTTGACACACCGGTGGAGATCGTTGGCGAAGCCACCAACGGCGCGGAAGCAGTTGAGAAGGCTCGAGCGCTGACTCCCGATCTGGTGATCATGGATCTCATGATGCCCATCATGGATGGCGCTGAGGCAACACGAATGATCATTGACGAGTTGCCCGCGACCACCGTCCTCGGCTTCACCGCGGCCGATGACGAGCATGCCGTCGAGTTGTTGAATGCCGGTGCACAGGAGCTATACGAGAAGACAGACGTCAAAGCCTTGATCGAACGCTTGGGAGGACGCGTGGAACCGAGCGAAGCGATCGAGTGACGCCCGGCGTCAATCGATCCTGCCGGTCACACTGAAGTACACGGAGGCTGGCATGCGGCCGGTTCTACGGTATCCCTCGTAGGTCGCAAGCGACGATCTGTTCCCGCGGCCGTATAGGAGGAACACTTCGCCTGGGCTCGCTCGCGGCGGGACACGCGCGATCGCCTCGAGCAACCCATCGCGCACGGAACATCTCTCGTAATCGATAAAAACAGCCGGCACGCGATGCCGCTCGCCGCGTGCTTTCTCCTGATTACAGCGAAAGCACAAGGTCTGAAGGTTCGCCATTGCATTAGTGCCACCTCGGCATGCCGGAAGTCGGTGGTCGACCGTCAGGCGCTCGGTAGTGCCGCACTTCACGCACCGACCATCACGCTGAATGACCTTTTGTTTCTTACGCGCACTGAGCGTTGGTCGATGCTTATTGGAAAACCGCGCCGTATAGGGGCTGAATGTCGCAACCTCAGGCTGCATAACGCCGCCGCCTTCGGTAGGGGTGGCCGAGATGCCAAAGTCCGCAGAACTCGCATCGGTATGGGCGCCCGTGATCGCGTCGACCCCGCCGGATGTGGTGCCGGCTCCGCCACGCCCTCTGAGGCGTGGGGTATCCAACCTTCCCCGTGTGACATGTCCCCGGTTGCATTAGGACAAGGTAGACAGCGGGTGTGACAGAAACCGTCTCAGGCGACGGCTAAGCTAGCTGCATGAATCTCGATCGTTTGGACGGCTTCCTAGCCCGGCCCCGAGGAGGGGTTGGAATGGGTAAGGGAGGTCGTCGTGACCGAGGAATTCGAACGTAGCGAGCGCATCTGGCGCTGCCATTGCCACTACTCCTCGCACTTCGTAGCACTTGTCGCCGATCCGCTCGCGCCCGATGTCGCCGACGACCCTCGTGCCTTCGGTTGGTTTTTTGTCGAGGTGACCGATGGGCCGATGCGTTTTACAGCGGGGGCTAAAGAGGCTTGGAAGCTGCTGCGGAGTCGTGGGTCCTCACGATCGACGCGCTCGGCGATCGCGAGCGGCTGGCTCGACGCGACCCGCTCACTATATCGAGACCGCGCGTCAGCGCTTCGGCCCCGTACTTCTCACGCCTTCGGTGATCTTCCCGCCCGCACGCGACGACCTCGCGGTCACGTTATGGGCCTTGGGGATCTCGTCGAGTCACGACCGAGGCCGTAGCCCGCGCAGTCCACTACCGCATCCTGATCACTGAGCCCTAATCACCCGGAGAGCCGGCGGCCGGTTCCGCGGCTAGTTCGAAATAGATGGTTGTCCACCCGCGGAGCCGATGCATCAGCGGCACGAAGCAGGCGTGGAGCAGCGGGTGTCGGCGCCGGAGCAGTAACTTCGCGCAGTCGGCATCGTCGCCACGCAGCTGCCGAGCGACCGCGCTGTACACGGACGACTTCCGCTTCCCAAGGAAGCTCGCGCGGGCGAGACGCACCGTCGGGTTGTTCCGCAGCCGTTTCGCCTTGCCTGATTCCGCGTACGTCCTGAAGTATGCACGCTCACGGTTGTCGACCACGAGGGTTACGGGCGTCGCAACCCAGTTGCCGTTCCGCCTTTGCGTTTCCAACAGGATCGTCTTCCACCTCGACCATTCGGCTGGCACGGAAGTCGTGTGCGGTCGCATCCTCAGAGTGCAGGTGTCGGGAGTGGGGCGAGGCCCACGTATTCCATATCCCATATGACCGGGTGGCACGCCCAAGTGTGACAGCGCTGCTGTAGTGCGCGTTCGGTCGTCCGTGCCCAGTTCCGGCGTCTCCGCCCGAGCAACTGGCGCGATCGGTCGGCTCCGATGCGG
>JALZGD010000250.1:0-721 GCA_030861205.1 Actinomycetota bacterium | reverse complement strand
GTGGACGACCTCGTGCCGGGGCGCGGTGCGACTATGCCATGAGGAACAACATCACTCGATCACGGATCGAACGAGGGGAGGGAAAAGGTTTGCAATCGAACCTGGTCAGCGATCACGTCAATCTCTGCGATGCGACCGTCGACGACCGTGAACGCCATCAGAGCCAACGGGCGTTCGCCGGATTGCACGATGACTCCAGCCGCCCCGTTCACCAGCACCGCTCGTGGCACGAGTGACGGTGCACTGAATCGCTCCGCTTGTGCGGCCACGTTCGCGGCACCGGTCACGGTCGTAAGACCGCGTCGGTCAGTGCGCAGCACGACGTCGGGATGGAGCAGGCCGACGAGTCGTTCGAAGTCGCCGTCGTGAGCTGCGGCGAAGAAGGCGTCAACGACCTCGCGCTGGCGACGCAGATCGGAATCCGGTATCGGTGCAGCGCCGCGCACCCGACGGCGCGCGCGGCTCGCGAGTTGGCGGGTCGACTCGACTGAGTGACCGACGATCTCCGCGATTTCCGAGAAGGGCAAGCCGAACATGTCGTGCAGCACGAACGCGATGCGCTCGGGTGGCGTCAATGCGTCCAGCACGACCAACAGCGCCAACCCCACGGAGTCAGCGGTCTCGGCCCGGTATTCCGGGTCGTGAGTCACGATGGGATCCGGGAGGGTTTCAGCCAGACCACTCTGAAGCCGAGCTCCGCGCGATCGCAGCATGTTGAGAC
>JALZGD010000249.1:1042-3493 GCA_030861205.1 Actinomycetota bacterium | reverse complement strand
GGACATGTGTTGCGGTGACAGGTGCGCACCAGGATGCAGCCTTCTGCAACGAGGGCCGCCGTTCCGAACGAGAACTCGTCGGCCCCCAGTAGTGCCGCAACGACCACGTCGCGTCCCGTCTTGAAGCCGCCGTCGACGCGTAGCCTGGTCCGGCCGCGCAACCCGTTGCTCATAAGAGAGGAATGCGCGTCGGCAAGCCCGAGCTCCCACGACATGCCGGCGTTCTTGATCGACGACAGCGGGCTCGCGCCGGTGCCGCCGTCGCCGCCGGATATGTGGACAACGTCGGCGAGCCCTTTCACCACACCGGCGGCGATCGTGCCGACCCCTTCAGATGCGACGAGCTTCACCGACACCCGCGCGTGTCTATTCGCTTGCTTCAAGTCGAAGATCAGCTGCGCAAGGTCTTCTATCGAATAGATGTCGTGGTGCGGTGGTGGCGAGATCAGTGCGACGCCGGGAACCGTGTGCCGCAGACGAGCGATCTCTTCGGTGACCTTCTTGCCGGGGATCTGGCCGCCTTCGCCGGGCTTGCTCCCTTGGGCCATCTTGATCTGGAGCTCTTTGGCGTTCGCCAGGTACTCCGGCGTGACGCCGAAGCGGCCGGAGGCGATCTGCTTGATGCCGGAGTTGCGTTCGTCGGCGAACCGACTGGGGTCCTCGCCGCCCTCGCCGGTGTTCGCCATGCCTCCGATCATGTTCATCGCTATAGAAAGCGTCTCGTGAGCCTCGGCGGACAAGGCGCCGTGCGACATCGCGCCGGTGGAGAACCTGCGCGTGATCTCTTCGACGGGCTCTACCTCGTCGACCGAGATCGGTGGCCCGCCGACGAGCTCGAGCAGGTCGCGAGGTTCAGTGACGGGTCGCGCGTCAACCAACGAAGAGAAACGCGCATATGCGTCGGCGCTGCCGCGGGCGGCACTGCGCAACGCGTGAGCGGCCGCCACCTCAGCGTCGGCAGGCTCGTCCTCGTCGAGGATGCCTACCGCCGTATGCAGCGCTTCGACGACATCCGGATTGATCGCGTGATATTCGCCACCCGAGCGGTGCTTGATGAAGCCGGTGTTCGAAGGAGAAGCCTTCGCCTCGTGACCTGCGTGATGGCGCTCTATGAGATCCGCGCCCAATTGTGCGAACGACAGGCCTCCTAGTGTCGACGCCACGCGGGTGAAACAGCGATCGACGACATCGCGGCCCAAGCCCATGGCTTCGATGATCTGCGCGCCGCGGTACGAGTCCAGCGTCGAGATCCCCATCTTGGACATGATCTTCAGGACGCCGTCTTCGAGAGCCCGGCGGATGCGTCGTTGGGCCTCGTCTCCCGCGACCCCACCTCCCAGCCGGCCGGCTTTCGCGAGAGCAGCGACGGACTCGAGGAGAAGGCTCGGACAGACGGCGTCTGCGCCGTTCGTCAAGAGGCACGCGACGTGATGCGACTCGCGCGGGTCATCTGCGATGACGACGATGCTGACCGACGCACGCATGCCTTCGTCGAGCAGCCGATGGTGAACCGCTCCTGCTCCCAGCGCCGACGGGATGGCGACCCGTTCGGCACTTGCCCCCGCGTCGGACACGACGATGATGTCCGCACCCGCCTCGGCCGCCGCCGAAGCCTGGCCTTGCAAGCGGATGCACGCGCGCTCGAGCCCGCCCGCGCCCTCGGCTACATCGAACGTCGCGTCAAGTACGGCCGCGCCGTCTGCGATCAGCTCGTTCACGGCAGACGGAAACAGCAAGAACGACGGGTACTCGCGCAAGGCAGCGGCCTCGGGCATCTCGAGCAGCAGGGGAGCGCGGCCCCCGAGCCGTGTCGAGATCGACATCACGTCGCGCTCACGCAAATGATCGAGAGGAGGGTTCGTGACTTGCGCGAAGCGCTGCTTCAAGTGATTGAAGATCGGGCGAGGATGTGACGCGAACGGCGCCCTGGCAGTGTCGTCGCCCATCGACGAGGTCGGTTCGGCTCCTTCGGTGGCCATCGGCCGTATGACGACCGTCATCTCTTCTTTGCTGTACCCGGCGGCCACCTGGCGTGCCGTGACGTTGTCGGGAGCGGCCGCGATCGGATCGCCCGTCGACCGCTCGTAGATGTGTTCGGCGAGCCAATCGCCGTACGGCGCGCGGCGACCCAACCTCTTCTTGATGTCCGAGTCCTCGAGTACTCCGCCTTCGGTCGGTGCGACGCTGAATGCCTGGCCCGGCCCGAGCTTCGTACGGCGGACTCGGCCGTGTCCTCGGGTTGACACCGCGCCCGCTTCGGAAGCGACGGCGATGAGGCCGTCCTCGCATATCGACACGCGTAGTGGACGCAGCCCATTGCGATCCAGGGAAGCACCGACGATCGTGCCGTCCGAGTAAACGAGCCCCGCGGGGCCGTCCCACGGCTCTAGGAGGCACGCGTGGTAGTGGAAGAAGTCGCGCACCTCGCCGTCCAACAGGTTGTCGTGCTCC
>JALZGD010000249.1:0-1032 GCA_030861205.1 Actinomycetota bacterium | reverse complement strand
GTGGGAGCATCATCGCCATCGCATGCCGCGGATCGCGACCGCCACGAACGAGTAGTTCGAGGACTTGATCCAGCACCCCCGAGTCCGACGTCGACGTGTCGATCACCGGTCGTAGAAGCTCTTCGCCGGCGATGTCGCTCGCACCCAAGTGACCCTCGCGGGCTCTCATCAACGCGACGTTGCCGCGGATCGTGTTGATCTCGCCGTTGTGCGCGAGGAGCCGGAATGGCTGGGCACGCTGCCACGATGGAGTCGTGTTCGTCGAGTAGCGCTGATGGAATATCCCGAACCACGCGCTGTATCGAGCGTCGACGAGGTCCGGGTAGAACGTCCCGAGCTGATCGGCCGCGCATAACGCCTTGTACGTGGTGGTCCGGAACGAGAACGAGGAGACGTAAAGACTGCTGCCAAGGCCGCGCGCCGACCCTTCGGCGGCCCGACGAGCGCGAAACGCGCGACGCTCACCTTCGGCTTCGTCGGCGCCTTCGGGTCGTTGGACGATCGCTTGCTCGATCACCGGCTGCGCAGCGCGCGCCGCGTCTCCTAACGCAGCGGGCTCCACGGGCACCGCCCGCCACCGCAACAACTCGAGGCCTTGGTCGGTGCACGCTTGCGCGATGGCTGCGCGACCGTCCTCTACGCCCTCCGGATCGAAGAAGCACATGGCGATGCCGAGCCGAGCCTCGTCCTCGTCGGCCTTCGCTACGAGCGCCCGCGGGATCGGTAGAAGAACGCCGGCGCCGTCGCCGGTCAGCTCGTCGGCGGCGACCGCGCCTCGATGCCTCACCCTGCAGAGGGCTTCGAGTGTCGAATCGACGATGCTGCGTGATGCCCGCCCTCGGCCGTCGGCAACGAAGCCGATACCGCATGCATCTCTCTCGAGCTCGTACGAAGCGGGCATCTGGAGGCCTTCCCGGGCGCAAAAAAAGCGCCCGCCAAGGAGCGCCTTTGCTCGTGATCTAAGCCCCGGGGAGTTGGGCTACCGGCAAGCTACCAGAGCCTTCCGGCCGATAGCAACGACCGCAGTGCGCG
>JALZGD010000248.1 GCA_030861205.1 Actinomycetota bacterium | reverse complement strand
CGCCTAACGATCAGACGTGAGGGCGGTGGCGCTCGACGATCCCTTCGAAGTCGACCCCGACAGGAAGGGTGCCGTACGCGCGGCCGCGATCGCGCGCTACCCGCGACGCTACGAAAGCGTCAGCGACGCTTGCAGGAGCGTGGCGGATCAGCAGTGATGCTTGGAGCGCGACGGCCATCATCTCGACGATGCGGCGGGCTCTGATCTCGATCTCTTCGACCGAAGAGAGTTCGCGCCAGATCTCGTCGATATGCCGGTCCAGCGCCGCGTCGGCCCCCGAGGTGACGTCGAGCTCGGCGCGGAATGCATCCACGGATCCCGGTGACCGTTGCATCGCACGGAGGACGTCGAGGCAGTTGACGTTTCCCGAGCCCTCCCAGATCGAGTTGAGCGGTGTCTCTCTGTACAGCCGGGGCATCCCGGATTCCTCGACGTAGCCGTTGCCGCCGAGGCATTCGACCGCTTCGGCAACATGCCACGTCGCTGCTTTGCATATCCAGTACTTGCATACGGCGGTCGCGAGCCTCTTGAACGCTGCGGTGTGCTCGTCGTGGAAAGCCTCATCGGTAGCCCGTGCGAGTCGCATCGCGGTCACCGTCGCTGCTTCGGACTCGATGCAAAGGTCGGCAAGTACGTTCAGCATCAAGGGTTGATCGATGAGACGCTTGCCGAACGCGCTGCGGTACGCGGTGTGATGGGTGGCCTGCGCGACGGCTGCTCGCATGAGGCCTGTAGAGCCGAGCACGCAGTCGAGCCGCGTGTAATTGACCATCTCGATGATCGTCGGAACGCCGCGGCCTTCTTCGCCGACCAGGAATGCGGTGGTGCGATCGAACTCGACCTCACTCGACGCGTTCGATCGGTTGCCGAGTTTGTCTTTCAGACGCTGGATGAAGAACCGGTTGCGCGTCCCGTCGGGAAGAACGCGCGGCAACAGGAAGCAAGATAGGCCCGCAGGCGCGTTCGCGAGCACGAGGAACGCGTCGCACATGGGGGCCGAGCAGAACCACTTGTGACCGGTAAGCAGATACTCGCTTGCGGGGCCCGCGGTACCGACAGGCTCCGCCCGCGTCGTGTTCGCGCGGAGGTCCGAGCCTCCTTGCTTCTCGGTCATCGCCATCCCGCACAGAGCGCCGGCTTTCTGATCGACGGGGATCAGCCGTGGGTCGTACGTGAGCGACGTGAGGGGCGGCTCCCACTGGCCCGACAGTGCGGGTTCCGCACGCAGAGCTGCGACGCCTGCATACGTCATCGATATCGGGCAGCCGTGGCCCGCTTCGACCGCGCTCATCATGATCATCAGAGACGCACGCGCGACGTGGGCACCCACGCGCGGCTCGCGCCACGGCAGTGAATGGACACCCGACGACACAGCAAGGGTCATCAGCTTGTGCCACGACGGATGGAACTCGACCTCATCGATCCTGTTCCCGAAACGATCGTGAGTCTTCAACACGGGAGGGTGCTCGTTCGCTTCGGCACCCCAACGCAGCGGCTCGCCGCCTGCGATCTCGCCGAGCTTGCGGGCTTCCGGCTCGAACCAGTCGCCGCCCTCGCGCGTCAGCGCTTCGCGCAACGCCACATTCGTATCGAACAGGTTGTAGCCCTCGAGCGGAGGCGGCTGGTTCAGAACGACGTGCGTTGCCATGTTGCTAAGTGTCGCAGGCCGCGGCTACCTCGGCGGGAGCAGCAGCGCGAGCTGCCGCGACTGGGCGACGAGCGTCCCGTCGGGCGCCGTTGGTTGCCGTCCTCCTCGAAGAATCCATCGCGCGCGACGGTCGAAGAGAACACGCCCAGATAGAGGTCTTCGGGAGAGGTCGACGCCAGTGGCAGTGTCGAGCGGAAATGGATAGTGAGATCCATCGTCGGTGCGATCGCGGTAGAGGAGATCCGGGGGAATGCAGCCGGCGCGAACGCGTCCATGTACGTCGCTATGGCGATCGCGTCGCCGATGTGAGGGTCGTTGGTACGTATCCATCCCCCTACCTCGGCTTTCGGCGCTCCTGAGAAGAACGCTTCGCCGACCGCCCACCGGATGTCGAAGTTCTGCAAGAAGGGTGGGGTGTTCGGGTCGTCGTGCGGGATGCGATAGCTGTCTTCGACCGAACGCACGTCGGGCATCGGTGCGTCGTCGAACGCGGGGGAGCCGTCCAGCGCGTGGGAGAACGCAGCCAGAGCGCGCGCATACAGCTTTCCTTCCTGATGGGCAGCGCACGACATGAACGTGGCGTTGCGTCCGCGACGGTCCAGAGAGACGTCGATGTCGAGCCGACCTTGCGCCGGAGGCCGCAGGTAATGGACGGTGAGCGAGCGGGGAGCGCGCTCGTCGTCGGCGACAACCGCCGTCATCGCTCTGAGAAGTACCGACGCGAGGTATCCGCCGTGGGGGCCGCGGGCGAGCCACCAGTTCGTTCGCAGGTCCGCGACGAATGTGAAGTCGTCCGTGCGCTCGACCGCGGTGTCTTCGTCGTATGTGTTTACCGACGTATCGGGGGGCCGCCATGAGGGGCGCGAGTCTAGGCACAAGAACGTGCCCACCACGAACCGCCGGCTAGATCAGCTGCAACCCTTCGGGTCGAGCTGTGCGTTGATGTCGGTAGGCGGCACCCTGCGGTGACTCGCCTGTTCGTACGTGTATCCGTAAGAGATGAGGTGCGGTTCGCTCCACGCGGTACCCAGGAAGCTGATGCCCATGGGTTGATTCGAGCCCGGCGAGTAACCACCCGGGACGATGACCGTTGGGTAGCCGGCCGCGGCGCTCACGTTCGCGTACGCGGGACCGGGAGCAACGATCGCGTCCAGGTTGTCGGCCGTAAGAGTTCCGTCGATCGCCGCCCGCGCGGCTTCGATCGAAGCCTCAGCGTGAGCCTGTGACACCGGAGTGTCGGTTCCCGTCGTCGCGTCGGACGCCTGCAGCAAGGATTGCCCGTACTTCATCTTGTCGGGGTGCTGATTGTTGTACGCGATGATGTCCGACAGGGTCTTCACGCGTAGATCCTTCGACGTCTCGGTTGCGAGGTATTGGTTGAGAGACGCCTTGAACTCGTTCGGGATCGCCGTGATCTCGATCAGTCCGTCCAGCGACGCGTAGTAAAGCGTGTCGGTCTCGACCAGGGTTGCCCCTGCTTTCTTGAGGTCGGCGAGAGCCGCGTCAAAGATCTTCAGCTGATTGCCGGACAGGCTCTGACGATCCTGGTCGCTGTATCCGATGCGCGCGCCCTTGAAACCGTCCTGCGTGAGGGACTTCGTGTAGTCGCCGCCCGGTGGCATGTTGTCCTTCGCATCCGCAGTGCGATCGTCCTTGGGATCTACTCCTGCCATCGAGCTCAGCATCACCGCGGCGTCGGTGACGTCGCGCGCCATAGGCCCGGGCGTATCGAAGCTCGGAGAGAGCGGCAGGATGCCGAACCGACTGATCAGTCCAGTCGTTGGCTTGATGCCGACCAGGCTGTTGGCGTCCGACGGGCTGAGGATGCTCCCCGACGTCTCGGTCCCGACGGTCGCGGCCGAGAAAG
>JALZGD010000006.1:21204-22944 GCA_030861205.1 Actinomycetota bacterium | reverse complement strand
AGATGGACCTCCCCGTGCACCGCCTCAGGCGGCTCGCGCTCGAGGACGTGCAGGAGCAGGAGCAGCGCGTCGAGCCTCTCGCCGAGCGAGCGCGCCGCGGGCAGCACCGCTTCGCCGAGGCGAGATCCGTCGAGCGGGACGAGGACGTGCTGGAAGACCGTCACGACACGAACGTCTTGTAGAGCAGCAACACATTCAACCCGCTGATCAACATGGCCAGGGCAGTCGCTGCGGTGGTCGTCACTCTCTTGTTACGCAACACACCCATCAGATCGCCGCGCGCCGTAAAGACGACCAAAGGGATGAGCGCGAATGGGATCCCGAACGACAACACGACCTGGCTGATGACGAGGGTGCGGGTGGGATCGAGGCCGATCGCGATGATGATGAGAGCCGGTGCCATCGTTACCAACCTTCTGACCCACAGCGGGATATGCCAGTGCAAGAACCCTTGCATGATGACCTGCCCCGCCATCGTGCCGACGGTCGACGAGGACAGACCCGAGGCGAGCAGCGATACGGCAAAGACGATGCTCGATGCTCGCCCCAACAAGGGCGTCAGGGTGCGGTGCGCCTGCTCGATGCTCGCAATGTTGGTCTCACCAGCGTGATGGAACGTCGCGGCCGCCATCATCAGCATGGCTACGTTGACCAGTCCCGCAAGCCCCATCGCGATCAAGACGTCGACAAGCTCGAACCGCATCAACTTCTTCAGCCGACGCTCGTCATGAACGACGATCCGATCCTGCGTGAGCGCCGAATGCAGATAGATGACGTGCGGCATGACGGTGGCACCAAGGATCCCTGTCGCCAGCAGAACGCTGTTGGTTCCGGCGAACCTCGGCGGTAGGAAACTCGACACCGCGGCGCCGATGTCGGGCTTGCCCATCACCGTCTCGATCAGATAGCAGACCGCGATGACCCCGACCAGCGTGGTGATGACCGCTTCGAGCGGACGGAAGCCGCGTTGCTGCAAGCCGAGGATCAGGAAGGTCGTCACCCCCGTCAGCACGCCCGCAACGAACAGCGGCATCCCGAACAACAAGTTGAAACCGAGCGCGGCCCCCAGGAACTCCGCAAGGTCCGTCGCCATCGCGACGACCTCGGCGAGCACCCACAAGCCGTAAACGACGGGCCGCGGAAAGCGATCGCGCATCAGCTCGGGCAGATTCTTCCCCGTCGCTATCCCGAGCTTCGCGGAGAGGAACTGGATGAGGACCGCCATCAGGTTGGCCGCGACAACGACCCAAACGAGCAGATAGCCGAACTCGGAGCCGCCCTGGATGTTCGTCGCGAAGTTGCCGGGGTCGATGTACGCGACGCATGCGATAAACGCCGGCCCTAGGAACGGCAGGATCCGCGCTCTGAATCCCTTGCCACCGCCCGATAACGCTTGTTCGGCTGCGCTCTTTGCTCTCGCGTCGGCGGCAGATTCCGTACGCGGTGCTTCGGCACTCACGACGTCATCCGCTTCTCTTGAATTCGTCGCCGATCGCGGCCCGATCGGGTCTGTTCAACGCGTCACCCATATCGACTGCGCAAGGGATTTCGACAGCGCGCACGTCTGTGCACCAGAAGCTTGTGCGGCAACGAAAAGCGGACCGTCGACCGGACCGAGATCGACGACTCTCACCCCGACGCCGGGACGGATCCCGGACGAATCGAGGTATCGCAAGGTGCTCGGGTCCGCGTCGGGCACGCGGGCAACCGTTGCCGATCCGCCGACGGGCAGATCCCAAA
>JALZGD010000006.1:6978-21194 GCA_030861205.1 Actinomycetota bacterium | reverse complement strand
GATGCGCTCTTCGAGATCTTCAGATAGGACGTGTTCGAGCACCTCGGCTTCACTGTGGACCTCGTCCCACGGCACGCCGAGGGCCGTCGCGAGGTAAGTCTCGAGCAATCGATGGTGGCGAATCACCTCCAGCGCCACGGCGCGACCCCTGTCCGTCAGCTTCGCCCCTCGGTAGGGCAGGTGCTCTACGAGTCCCAGCGAGTCGAGCTTCTTCAACATGTTGGTAGCCGATGCCGCCGACACCCTTAGCCGGCGAGCTAGGGATGTCGTTGCAACTACGGCGTCGTCGCCCTGCGTGCGCTCTTCTTCGCCGAGCAGGTAGACGGCTTTGACGTAATCCTCGACCGCAGAGGAAGTCGTGGTCACAGCCCAAATTTAGCCGCAGCTAAAAATAAATTCAAACGGCGGTCCATCAATAGCCCATTCGGACTATTGCGGGCGAGCGTGACGAGCGCCACATTCCTTCTATATGGCTCACAGACCCGTGGTGATGCTGGTCGACGATGACGAGGCGATGCGCACGCTCTTGTGCACGATCTTCGACATCCACGGCGGTTTCCGGATCGGCGGGGTGGCAGCGGACGGCCTGGAAGGGGCGCTGCTCGCCGCCGACGTCAATCCCGATGTCGTCGTCCTCGACTTCTTCATGCCGCGGTGGGACGGATCGAAGGCCGCCGAATTCATCCGCAGTCATTGCCCAGAGACGAAGATCGTCGCTTTCTCCGCAGTCCTGACCGACGCTCCGGACTGGGCGGACACGTTCCTCTTGAAGACGAACATCGATGAACTGACGGAGGTCGTAGAGACGCTCGCGGCCTGACCGCGCATCGTTCACGTCGATCCTCTTTACGCTTCGGGTATGCCCCGCACAGCGGAACGCACTGCCGCGATCGCGCTGACCGTCACCTTGGTGCTGGCGGCAGCGAAGGTCGCAGTCTGGGGAGCGACCGGAAGCCTTGCCGTTCTGTCGCAAGCGCTCGATTCGGTGCTCGATGTCGTCGCGCTGGCGCTCGTCTTCTTCGCGATCAGAGTCGCAGGCAGACCTGCAGATGCGACGCACCACTACGGGCATGCAAAAGCCGAGAACCTCATCGCGTTTGCCGAAACGCTCGTTCTCGGAGGCCTCGCGCTATGGGTAGCGGTCGAAGCTTGCCTGGAGCTGGCAGGAACGTCGCAGGCGGAAGGACCGTGGTACGCGCTGATCCTTTTCGGCGCTTCGATCGTGATCGACGGCGCGCGAGCGCGCGCGATGATGCGCGCCGCTCGATCGGAGACGTCGGCGGCCTTGCACGCCGGCGCGCTCAACCTGTTGATCGACGTCGCCACCTCTGGAGTGGCTCTCGTCAGCCTCCTTTTGATCCGGCAAGGTGTGTCGAAAGCAGATGCGATCGGAGCACTGATCGTCGCCGCGGCCGTGCTGGTCGCCACGACGCGAACGGCCATGCGCTCCATCGACGTGCTGATGGACCGCGCGCCGGGGGCTCCAGCCGAAGCGATCCAGGCGGCGGCGGCCCGCGCGCCGGGCGTAGCGGAAGCGCGTCGCGTCCGGGTCCGCAGCGGCGGTCGCCAAAAACTGTTCGCCGACGTGACGGTCACGGCCGGCCGAACCGCTTCGCTAGAACGAGCTCACGACATCGCCGAGAGCGTAGAGAGCGAGATCCACGCCGCAATCCCGAACGCAGACGTCGTAGTCCACGTAGAGCCGTCGAACTCCGATAGCGGACTCGTCGAGCGCGTTCAGGCTGCGGCGAGCCGCGTCGACGGGATCCAGGAGGTTCACAACGTCTTGGTTCACGCGCTGAACGAACGCGGCGCTCCTTCGCTGCACGCCACGTTGCACGCAAAGGTCGACCCCGGCATCTCCGTCGCGGAGGCGCACGGCCTCTCCGAGGCGGTCGAAGATGCAGTTCGCACCGAGCTCGGCGACAGCACGCGTGTCGACACGCACCTCGAGCCGATGGAGCCCACCGCCTTCGGCAAGGACGTCACTGCAGCGCGCGACGACGTCGTCGATCTCGTGCGAGGGCTCGCCCGGGACGAGCCCGACATCCTCGACTGCCACGAGGTAGTCGTTACGTCATCGGGCGACGATCTATCCGTAGTCGCGCACGTAAGGGGCCGGGACAACCTGCCGCTGGCACGTATCCACGATGCATCGGAACGCATCGAGAACGCGCTGCGGGCCCAATGCCCCGAAGTAGGCCCAGTGCTGATCCACTTCGAGCCAGCTTGATCGGGCGCGCCCTGCCTACGGCCTAGTTAGCCGGGGAGGTCAGACGGTCCCAGAGGGGACCCTTGCGAATTAAACGACCCCGAAGAGCCCCGAGCGCAGCGAGGCGCGTGTTTGGAAACCCGATTCCGCACTTAGCGGAGCTATGTCGTTTACGCAGACCGGAGCGAGGTCCCCAATAGGAATCCCAATTCCACACTTGGCGGAGCCATGGGACCGGCTGAGCCGGAGCGTCGGTGGCAGCACCTTAGGTGACGGTCACTTCGACGACGTTCAGCCCCGATGCACCCGAGGGGTACGGCGTCGCTTTGTGCGTCGTTTGCAATGCCCCCGTTCCGTCGGTCGCTCGGCACTCGACGCGCGCAGGCCCTTGCGTGGTCGGCGTCCACCGATGTGCCCACAGCCTCCACGAAAGAGGGCTGAGCGGATCTTTCAACAATGCTTCGTTCCAGGTGCGGCCCCCGTCGGTCGACACCTCGACTTTCGAGATGCCGCGATCCCCCGCCCATGCAACTCCGGCGATCCACGTCGCGTCGCCCACCGACGCGTTGAGGTTGTCGCCCGCAACATCGATGCGCGATTCCGTGTGAACGATGGCGCGGTCGTTCCAACCGCGTGACTGCCAGAAACCCAGGAAATCCGAGTCGACGACCTCTATCTCCGTTATCCATTTGACGTTCTTCATGCCGTAGATCTTCGGAACGCGGATGCGGCAGGGGAACCCGTGTTCCTGTGTAAGCGGCTTGTCGTTCTGTGAGACGGCTAGCAATGTCGTGGGATCCATCGCGACGTCTATCGGGATCGAGTCCTCATAACCATCGGCAGCGCGGAACACGACGTCGACAGCACCATCTTGCACGCCCGCAGACGCGAGGACGTCCTTCAAGCGCACGCCACCCCATTTCGAATTACCGATGAGGCTTCCGCCCACGCGGTTCGAGATGCACGTCAGCACGGCGTATTCGTCCACTACATCGAACGAGTGCTGTAGTTGTTGAAAGCCGTAACGAGCCGGGTTGTCAATGAGGCCGTGTACGCGAAGGCTCCACGCAGATGCCTCTACCGACGGCGGGACGATGTCGATATCGACGACGTAATGATCCGCAGCGCTCGTGATCTCAGGTGAGAGACCTGGGATGTCGGGGAAGGGCGCTCGCGACGGGATCCGTGCCGGGCGTGAAGGAGCGACGATCGGCACGTCCGTGTTTGGACCGGCGACGCGGCGGGCGACCCATCCCAAGAGTCCACCACCGAGAGCTAAGACGCCGCCTCCCGCAACGGCCAGCCGCAGGACCTGTCGCCGATTGGCGTCGGCCTCGGCACGCGCTCCGTTCATCGACGAGAAGAGACCGGAGGCCGCAAACGTGTAAATCGCAAGTGCAAGCAACGTCACGCCGGCCACGACGACGGGATTCGGGTCGGATGACGGGTCGACCATTGCGCCACCGAAGGCAGCGAGACCGATAACGGCCCCGGCCACTCCCGCGCGGGCTCTCGCGGAACCGTTCGCGAACACGAGCGTGCGAGCCAGTACCTCCGCGCCGAAAACCAACGACCCGACGATGACCCCGATCTCGAACAAGCGCTGCGCCCAGTGACGCAGCAGTTCGATGAAGAACGTCTCGATCGTCCCGGGGAGCACCCGGACCGCCGCGTCGGCAACCGAAGTCGGAGCGAACGGAATGCCGGAGAAGAATCCCGAAATAAGCCACAGAAAAGCCCCCGCGAGCGCCGTCGCGATGAGCCCGGCGATCCGCGCATCTCGTCGAGCTGATGTGATCACGGAGCGGTCGTCGTCAGAGACCATCGCCACATTGTCGTCGCGTGACGGCGCTAAAGAGCGATTCTGCGAGAGCCGCGGCAGGACGACGATAACCGTGCCATGCGGGATCGGAGTGCCCGTCGGGAAGCAGGGCGGCCTTAGGGTTCGCCGTCATGGATCGTCCATTGCGCATCGCATTGCTCTCCTACCGCGGGAACCCCTTATCCGGCGGGCAGGGCGTGTACGTCCACTATCTCAGCTCGGCACTGAAGCACCTCGGTCACGACGTCGAGGTGTTTTCCGGCCCCCCTTATCCGGAGCTCGAAGGCTCGATCCGCCTGACACGCATCCCGAGCCTCGATCTCTACCGACCGGACGACCACTTCCGGAGACCGGCTCGATCCGAGTTCCGCGATTGGGTCGACGTCCTCGAGTACGCGTCTATGTGCGGAGCCGAACCACTAACATTCAGCTTGCGTGCGGCGCGGCTCTTGAAGAAACGACACGACGATTTCGACCTCGTTCACGACAATCAGTGCCTCGGTTATGGGCTGCTGCAGATTGCTCGATCGGGACTACCGGTCGTCGCTACGGTGCATCACCCCGTACAGATCGACCGCAAGCTCGAGATCTCGGCCGCAGATCGCAAGAGGCGCATGGCGCTCCGACGTTGGTACGCGTTCACGCGCATGCAATCGCGAGTGGCACGCCGTCTGCCGATCATCTCGCCCTCGTCCGCTGCCGCTTCTGAAGTAATAAAAGAGATGGGGGTCGATCCGTCTCGCATAGCGGTCGTGCCGAACGGAGTCGATGCCGAGCTGTTCCGGCCCATAGCCAGCGTCACAAGAGTGCCCGGCCGGATCGTGACGACGGCGAGTGCCGACGTTCCATTGAAGGGGCTGATCTATCTCATCGAGGGATTGGCGAAGCTGCGCACCGAGATCGACGCGCACCTCGTGGTGGTCGGTCCTCAACCGAAACGGCGGATAACGGACGCGCTCGGAAGATACGGAGTGGAAGACCACGTCACCTTTAGAACGGGGATCGATCGGCTCGAGCTGGTCGAGCTCTATTCGAGCTCGCAGGTTGCGGTTGTTCCGTCCCTTTACGAAGGCTTCTCTCTGCCCGCCGTGGAAGCGATGTCGTGCGCGGTGCCCGTTGTTGCGACCACGGCCGGAGCGCTGCCCGAGGTCGTCGGCCGAACCGGGGCCGGAGCTCTGGTGCCCCCGGCGGATGCCGGCGCGCTGGCGGGAGCCATCCGAGATCTCTTGCTCGACGCGAACCGCCGGCGTTCGATCGGTGAAAGCGGAAGGCGCCGGGTTCTGGAGCGCTTCACGTGGCGCAAGGCCGCGGAGCTGACCGTCGCTCGATACCGCGAGGTCCTCGCGTCGTGTTGACGGTCGACTTCGACAAGCTCGACATACAAGAGGGCATGAGGCTGCTCGACCTCGGGTGTGGAGCGGGGCGTCACTCGTATGAAGCGATGCGCCGCGGCGCCGACGTCGTTTCCGTCGATCTCGATGACGTTGTCCTGAAGGACACCGCCACGATGCTTGCGGCGGTTGGAGAACAAGATGGCGGATGGGCGGCCGCGCTGCGCGGCGATGCCCTGTTACTCCCCTTCGCCGACCGCGCGTTCGACCGCATCATCGTGTCGGAGGTACTGGAGCACATCCCCAACGACGGCGCCGCGATGCGGGAGATCCGGCGTGTGCTGGCGCCGGGCGGGATCGTGGCCGTGACGGTTCCGAGGTTCTGGCCCGAGCGCGTGTGTTGGGCGCTGTCCGACGAGTATCACGCGAATGAGGGTGGGCATGTGCGTATCTATCGCGAGGGCGAGCTTCGCCGGAAGCTCGAAGCGCACGGACTGCACGTGGTGGCGCGTCATCATGCGCATGCGCTTCACTCACCTTTCTGGTGGCTCAAATGCGCGATCGGTCCCCGCAACGACGACATACTTCCCGTCCGCCTCTACCACTCGTTCCTCGTCTGGGACCTGACGCGGCAACCGCTCGCTACTAGAGCGATCGAATCTGCGCTCGACCCAGTCCTCGGGAAGAGCTTGGTGCTGTACGCGCAGAAACAGATGAGCGAAGAGGTGATCCGTGCGCGCAGCTGAGGTTGCATCTGCGCTGACAACTGCAGACGCGGGACGAACCGCGGAGTCGATCCTCGAAGCGCAACGGGACGACGGTTGCATCGCGTGGTGGCCGGGCGCTCCCGCGGACCCATGGAACCACGTCGAGGCGGCTATGGGCTTGGACGTCGTCGGTTACCACGCGGACGCCGAGCGCGCCTACGAGTGGCTGGTCGGCGCGCAACGCCGGGACGGGTCGTGGGCGATCGAATACCGAGATGGGTCACCTCATAACGCAGGATCGGATTCGAACTTCTGCGTGTATGTCGCGACCGGCGTCTTGCATCACTGGTTGATGACCTCCGACCGCGGGTTCCTCGAGACGATGTGGCCCGTGGTCGAGCGCGCCGTTCGATTCGTCATCGCGCTGCAGGTCGAAGATGGCCGGATCTTCTGGGCCAAGGACTCCGCCGGGAATGTCTTCGAGGCAGCGCTACTGACCTCTTGCGCTTGCATCACACACAGCCTGTCGTCCGCAACGACGATCGCCGAGATCCTGGGGCACGAACGTCCGTCGTGGCACCTCGCGCGGAAAAGGCTCGAGCAAGCGGTGGCGAGAGAGACCGGATTCGCCGACAAGGCGCGCTACGCGATGGATTGGTACTACCCCGTTCTGAGTGGCGCGCTCGATCCGCGCGCCGGGCAGGATCGACTATCCGAGCGGTGGAACGAGTTCGTGATCGTCGGCCACGGGTGCCGCTGCGTATCCGATCGGCCATGGGTGACCGCTGCAGAGACCTTCGAGCTCGTGATGTCTCTGATGGCTATCGGCTCTCGGCACCGAGCGCTCGAGCTGTTCGCGTGGGGTCAGCATCTTCGCGACGAAGACGCGTACTGGACGGGCGCCACGTGGCCCGACGGCACAGTGTGGCCGCGAGAGAAGACTTCGTGGACCGCCGGGGCCGCGCTGCTCGCATGCGACGCTCTGTCCGACGGCGTGACGCTGTCGTTGTTCCGCAGAAGCTAGTGGGCCGCTTCTAGATCCTCTGCAGCACGCGCAAGCTTCCCGCGGTAGCTACCTCCGCGAAGCCACCGCCGTCGATCGCTCGCTCGTAGATCTCGAACGGCGGGCGGCCACCCTCTTGGGGGTCGGAGAACACGTCATGGATCGCGAGGTAGCCACCGACCATCACGTGCCGCGACCAGTTCTCGAAGTCGGAGTGCGCTGCCGAGCGACTGTGACCACCGTCGACGAATACCAGCCCGAGTGGGATCGCCCAATGACGCGCGACGGTCGTCGATGTACCGATAACCGCGATCACCGTGTCCCACAACCCCGCTTCGTCGATGGTCTTTCGAAACTGCGGCAACGTGTCGACCCTTCCTTGGTCGTCGACGAGGCGGGGATCGAAGTACTCCTCACCTGCCTGATGCTCCTCAGAGCCTCGGTGATGATCGATCGAGAACAGAACGGAGCCACCTGCACGCGCTGCAGCCCCGAGGTAGACCGACGACTTACCGCAATAGCTGCCGATCTCCAGCAGCGGACCAACGGACGCAGCTCGACGACCCGTTCGATAAAGCGCGGCCCCCTCGTCGTCGGGCATGAATCCGATCGCGCGCCGTGCAACTCCGGCGAGTCCCTCATCCAGGTCGAGCTCACCAACCGCGATCGATCCACTCCTGAAGCTGAGGTTTCTCGGCACCGATAGTCGTGTCGGCACCGTGGCCCGGATAGACCGCGGTGCCCTCGTCTAGCACGAAGAGCTTGTCGGCGATGGAACGGATTATCTGATCGAACGCTTCTCGATCGCCCCACGTGTTGCCCGGCCCCCCGGGAAACAGCGTGTCGCCTGAGAAGAGGTGTCGCCCGCTCGAGAAGCACACACTGCCGGGCGTATGTCCGGGCGTGTGCAGAACGGTGACGGAACGATTCCCCACCTGAAGCACGTCGCCGTCGTCGAGCGAACGATCGACCGGCACGGGATAGTCGTCCGCGGGATGCGCGAGCACCGGGACGTCGAGCATCCTCTTCAGGGCAGCGAGCGCTTGAACGTGATCGAAATGCCCGTGTGTCTGAAGGATCGCCACGACGTTCGTTCCCTTCGTGGCCTCGACGATCGCGTCTGCATCGAAGCACCCGTCGACGACGAAAGCGTCGTGGGTCTCGGGGCACTCGATCACGTACGTGTTGTTCTCCATATCGCCGAGCTCGACTTTGCGGACGATTAGGTCGTCGCCTTCGTAGTGATGCGTCATCGGTGCGAGGGCATCAGGCGACTACGAGCGCACGAGCTCGATCGACTTCGACGGCGGTTCCAGCTTCGACGTCGTGCCGCACGATCGCGAGGCCCGCCGTACCTGCAGCGGTCGTCACCGAACCGATCTTGCTGCCGTCGACGAGGACCTCGGCACCACGCTGCAGATCCGATTCGGCCTCGAGGCGAGCGAGGCGTCGATTCGGTTTGCCTCGGAAATGGATCTTTGCCATCGCCTCTTGGCCGACGTAGCACCCCTTGGAGTAGTGGATGGCCCACTCATCGACGCCGGCTTCCTGAGGGATCGTCTTCTCGTTCATGTCGAATCCCCAACGGGCGACGCCCGCGGCGACCCGGCACGATTCGAGATCGGACTCGGCGGCCTCGCTTGCTCCAAGTCGGCGCAGCGCCTCGATCGATCGGCCCGTGTCGGAGCGTTCCATCCACAGATACGCGGCGTCGATCCCTACCGAGCGCGTGGGTTGCACCGCCTGCACACCGGGAAGACCTTCAGCCGTCGATCGTTCTACGCCACCGACGAGGACCAACCCCATCCGATCGGTCACGTCGTCGATCTGCACGTCTGTTGCCAGCACGTACTTTCGGATCGCGTCCGGGAGGGTCGCGGAGAGCTCGCTTTCGAAATGACACAAGATCGCTTCTTCGGTCGCGAGCGCCTCGAGGTAACCCATCATCCGACCGTGTGGGGTGAGCAGTGCAGCCTCTCTTGGTTCCCCGACGCCGATGTCCTCGAATGACTGGGTGAGGATCTGATGCAGGAACCACGCCCGCTGGGGGCCGGTGAAACGCAGCTTGCCGCGGTCGGAACGGTCTGCGAAGAACGTGTCCGGGAGAGCCATGTCCCTATCTTCTATCCTCGGGAGCATGGACTTCGACCTCGGCGAAGACCTGGAGATGTTCCGTTCCACCGCCCGCGATTTCGCCATGCGAGAGATCGCGCCGTTGGTCGAAGACGCGGAGCAAAACGAAAGAACGCCGCGAGAGATCTTCAGGAAAGCCGGACGGGCAGGTTTCCTCGGCGTGCGCTATCCGGAAGATCTCGGCGGATCGAGCGCGGGAGTGCTCGCAGAGGCGATCCTCAGAGAGGAATTTGCAGCGGTTTGCTCGGGGATCGCCGCGGCGCTCTCGGTTTCGTCCCATCTCGGCACCTATCCGATCTACGCGTTCGGTACCGACCAACAACGCCAGGGCTATCTGGTGCCTGCATTGAAAGGCAACAAGGTCAGCGCGTTCGCCCTGACCGAGCCGAATGCCGGGTCAGACGTCCGCGGCATCCAATGCAAGGCGATCAAGGGTGATGGCGGCTGGATCCTCTCCGGTCGCAAGACGTTCATCACGAACGCTCCGATCGCGGATTTTGTCATCGTCGTCGCGTACACCGACCCGGCCGCCGGCATCGACGGCATGGGTCTCTTCGTGGTGGATCTTCCATCGGAGCAAGTCGAGGTCACGCGTATCCAGAAGATGGGCAACTTGTCTTCCGAGATCGGGGAGATCGCGTTGGACGACGTCTTCGTCTCCGACGACGCCTGCTTGGGGGGCGAACGCGGCGCCTTCAAGAAAGTGATGCAGACGTTGAACGTGGGCCGGGTGATCGTTTCCGGTGGGGCGCTCGGCATCGCGCGGTCTGCGCTGGAAGGTGCCATCGAGTACGCGCGCGATCGCAAAGCGTTCGGTAACGCGATCTCTAGCTATCAGGGTGTCTCGTTCCCGCTAGCGAAGGCGCGCGCGTCACTGGACGCCGCGCGACTAGCCGTCCATCGCGCAGCCTGGCTCTTCGACCAGGATCGGCCGCCGGTGATCGAAACCTCGATAGCGAAACTCCTTGCCGGCGAAGCGGCGCTCGAGATAACGGACGCGGCGATCCGGGTCTTCGGTGGTTATGGGTACATGCGGGAGTATCCGATCGAGCGCTACTACCGCGACGCGCGTTACTTCGCGATCGTCGAAGGGACGCAGGAGATCCACCAGCGGGTCATCGCACGCGAGCTGGGTCTTCGATGAGAGAGCTACTCGCACGCATCGGCTTACTATTCCTGACGTTCTCGCAGTTGTTCACCGGGATCTGGGCCGCGCTCGATCCGAAAGGCTGGTACCTGCACTTTCCCGGCATGGGCACGGGGTGGGTGCAAGCATCGAGCGCGTACGACGCGCACTTCGTCCGCGATGTCGCGTACTTCTTCATTGCTTTCGGGGTGCTGTTCGCGATCGCGATCTGGGCCGCCGATCGACGACTACGGATCGCGGCCTGCGTGGCCTGGTTCTTCTTCGCGGTACCGCACTTCCTGTATCACTTGACGAACCGAGGCACGATGTCGACAGGTCAGAACCTCTTGAGCCTCGAGGTTCTCGCGCTCGAGATCGCCGTGCCCATCGGCGTGATCATCCTGTCCGCGCTGCAAGCCGCAACGTCATCCGATACAGAAAGCGCAGACGAAGCAAGCGGTTAGATCGCCGCGGCCCCCGCCTCGAGCCCGCCGCGCGCGAACGCGAAGAACCCGAGCATCTCGTCGACCGTTCGGTCGGGGTGCTCGATCTGAGGCACGTGGCCGCAGTCGTCCCACACGATGACGCGCGCCGATGGAAGTGCGGCCGCTACTTTCGGGCCGAAGCGAGGAGTGATCAACGCGTCCTTCCGCCCGTACAAATAAAGGGCCGGTGTCCGCATGGATGCGAGCCGGCCCCAGAATCCTGCTTCCCCGTAAGGCTCCTCTAGGTAGATCGAGCGCAGCGAGGCGAAGAATGCGATCCGAGCAGATGGGCTGCGCCAGATCGTGAGGAAGTCGTCCACCGCCGCGTCGTACCACTCTTTCGAGACACTCCTTGGGTCGGCAAAGAGCTCTTTCAGCCCCGCGATAACCCTGCTGCGAGGCAGGCGCACTGCCGCGATCCCGAGCTCTGGTCTCGCCAGTCTCGCGAGCCACGCCGCAGGACGGTAGCTGAACGCAGTCGCCGGGCAAAGACACGCTATGGCCGCGGCGCGCTCGGGGTGTGACATCGCGATCTCCATCGTGATGCGACCGCCCATCGAGTTTCCGGCGATGCAAGCCTGGTCGATGCCGACCTTGTCCATGAAAGAGACGACACGGTCTGCGAACCACGGCGCGTTGTAACGGCCGGGTGGCTTCGAGGACGATCCGAATCCCGGTAGATCGAGCGCGTAAACGCGGTGCTCACGTGCGAGCGCAGGGACTATCGGAAGCCACGATGATTTCGTGGCGCCCAAACCGTGCAGCAACAACAACGGCGCGGCGTCCCGGGGACCGGCAACGAATGTCGAGATCTTCAAGCGGCCGACTGAAACGCGCTCCATCGAGTAACGCATGGCGCCGGCCTCAGGGCGCTCGAACAGCGGCTCGAACCAAAGAGAACGTTCGATGCTGCCTCGGACGTTCAGCCGGCCGACGGCGAAAGCTTCGATGCCGGACAGGCGACCCTCTTCGATAGCGGTCCACGTGTCGAGATCGCACTTGATCTCCACATCGGGACGCCCGTCCACGCGCTCGACGCGGGCATCGGATCGGGTAACGAGCACATCTCGAGACGTGCGCCCGATCGATATGCGATAGCGGCCGGTCGCCTCTTTAGGCGCACGGCCCCGGAATCGATCCGGCAGTGTCTCGATCAGCCTAGCGGCGATGCTGTGGCCCATCAGTCTCGCAATATAAGTGGGTTATCGAGTGGTGACGCGCATCTATACCCAGATATCGGTCGTTAACCGTGGCCGGGATGCGCGCTCAGCGATCGAAGAGGCTCGCCGCGATCACCTTGCGCTGCGCCGATGACGACCCTCCATACGACGCGATCCACTCGGCGCGTTTGTAGTAGCGGTGAAGCGGGTGCTCCCAAGTGAAACCCATCCCGCCGTGCACCTGGATCGCGTTCTCGCACGCTAGAACGGCCGCATCGGCACCCGCACTCTTCGCGGCAGCGACCGCTATCTCTGCCTGTTCGTCCGATTCCGCAACGCACCAAGCGGCCCAATAGGCCAGCGACCGTGCCAGCTCGGTCGCAACGTATGTGTTCGCTACGTTGTGGGAGACGGCTTCGTAACTACCGATCTTCTTGCCGAATTGCTCGCGCGATCCGGCATGCTCGATCGCCATCTCGAGAGCGCGCTGCGCTATGCCCACGGCTTCAAGAGCGAGAGACGCCGCCGATCGAAGGCCGAGCTCTCGCCACAATGCTGCGGCATCGCTGCCGGTAGAGAGCGAGGTCGCCGCCGCGCCTTCGAACTGCACGCGGCCGAGGCGCCGGGTGCGATCGACGGTTCCGAGTTCCTCGACGCGAACTCGATCGCCTACACGGACCCCGAACAAGCCAGGGCCCTCGTCGGTCACCGCCGTGACAACGAATACCTGCGCCGTCTGCGCATCGGGAACCAACTCCTTCGTCCCAGTGATCGACCACGCGCCATCCGAGGTCTTCGCATGGGTTTCGATCCCGTCCCATCCGTCGTCGCTGGAGGATTCCGTCCATGCAGCCGTAGCGCTCAGTTCACCGGCCGCGATCGCGCTGGCCAGTTCATCCGCGCGGCGAAGCGCAGGCAAGCAGAAACCAACCGTCGCCGTGTAGGGGCCGGGGTACAAGGCGCGGCCCATCTCCTCGAGGATGACTGCCTCTTCGATGAAACCCATTTCGGACCCGCCTTGCGCCTCGGCGATGGACAAGCCCGTCCATCCGAGCTCCGCGATCTCGCGCCACGATTTCTCGTCCCATCCATCGTCGGACTCGGCCAGCTCGATCACACGATCTATAGGAAAACGGTCGGCAAGATAGGAGCGTGTCTGCCCTCGGAGCATCTCCTGCTCGGAGGTAAAGGCAAAGTCCATCTATCTGCTCCTCGGCAGGCCGAGAACACGCTCCGCGATGATGTTGCGCAATATCTCGGAGGTGCCGGCTTCGATCGTGTTGCCTCTGCTGCGCAGCTGCTGGTACTGCCAGAAGCCATTCCACACGGCATCGTCGCCGTCCAAACCCGCCGATGAACCCTGGACCTCGAGAGCGAGCTTGGTCAGCCGCTGGTTGGTTTCAGACCAGTGCAACTTCGCAACGGATCCTTCGGGGCCGGGCACGCCGGTCTGGATCAGCTTGGTGAGAGCGCGGTAGTTGGTGAAACGTAGCGCTTGCAAGTCGATCCAATGCTGGGCGATCCGGTCGCGGATGAGTGGATCCCTCGCGGGGCCGGCGCCATTCGAACGCTCCTTCGCAAGCTGCACCAACTTTCGGAACAGCACCTCCAAACGCGCGGTCAACGCGAATCCGAGCGTTCCGCGCTCGTGAAGCAACGTCGTCATCGCCACGCGCCAGCCGTCATTCACCTCGCCGAGGACGTTCTCTTTCGGAACGCGCACGTCCGACAAGAAGATCTCGTTGAACTCGGGATCGCCCGTGATCTGCCGCAGCGGCCTTACATCGACTCCCGGCGAGTGCATGTCGACTAACAGGTAAGTGATGCCTTTGTGTTTCTCGGCCGCCGGATCCGTTCTCACGAGCAAGATGCAGAAGTCCGCGATGTGCGCGAACGACGACCACACCTTCTGTCCGTTGACGACGAAACTGTCGCCGTCGTCGACGGCTCGGGTCTTCAGCGACGCAAGGTCTGAGCCCGAACCAGGCTCGGAGAATCCCTGACACCACACTTCCTCGCCTGACAGGATCTTGCCGAGATGACGCCTCTTCTGCTCGTCCGTCCCGTGCACGATGATCGTCGGCCCCGCCATGCCCAGCCCGATTACTCCGATGTGGTCGGGTGCCTCGGCCCGCGCGGTCTCCTCGAGGAAGATCGCCTGGAAGCTGTACGGCGCACCCGCGCCGCTGAACTCCTTCGGCCACGTCAAGCCCGCATAGCCCGCCTCGAAGAGCTTG
>JALZGD010000006.1:2244-6968 GCA_030861205.1 Actinomycetota bacterium | reverse complement strand
CGCGACACCCGCTCGTCCATCCGGCCTGCGGCGGGATCGCGGTCGGCCCACCCTTCGGGGAGGTTGTTCTCGAGCCACGAGCGCAGCTCGGCTCGGAAGGACGCCTCTTCCGGAGTGTCTCGGAAATCCACGGACGGATAGTAAGCGGGAGCGTCGCCGTCATGGGGATACGCGATCCGGCCGCTTACGTACCAGCTTTTGACGGATAGACTGCGGCGACGTCAGCTTCGGAGCGCACGACGACGTGGGCCCGACGCTCTTTATCGCTCGGGTGGGGGGAAATGCTCGAGACCGAGATCAGCATCAAGGGTCTTACTAAGTCCTTCGGACCGCAGACGGTCCTAGAGGACATCACGTGCGATATCCCGCAAGGGAAGATCACGCTCATGTTGGGCCCGTCGGGCACGGGCAAATCCGTCTTCTTGAAGCACCTCGTGGGGCTTCTCAAGCCCGACCGCGGCGAGATCTGGATCTCGGGGAAGAACGTCCCGGCTCTGAACGAGAAAGAGCTCTACGAGGTTCGCCGGAAGTTCGGAGTCCTGTTCCAGGACGGCGCCCTGTTCGGTTCGATGAACATCTACGACAACGTCGCTTTTCCTCTTCGGGAGCACACGAAGAAGAAGGAGAGCGAGATCAACGACATCGTCACCGAGAAGCTCAAGATGGTGGGCCTAACGGGTGCCGAGAAGAAACTTCCTGGTGAGATCTCAGGCGGGATGAAGAAGCGAGCGGGCCTCGCGCGAGCTCTCGTGCTGGATCCGCAGATCGTCCTTTTCGACGAGCCGGACTCGGGGCTCGATCCGGTGCGTACCGCGTTCTTGAACGAGCTCACGATGGATCTGAACAAGCAATTGGGCGCGACGTTCATCGTCGTCACGCACGACATCGCGACGGCAAAGAAGGTGGCCGACTTCATCGGGATGCTCTACCGCAGGAATCTCGTTCGGTTCGGCCCCGCTCGCGAGATGTTCGATTCCGACATCCCCGTCGTGCGTCAATTCCTCGCCGGCGACACCGAAGGCCCGATCGGCATGTCCGAAGAGAAGGACCAGGTCAAGTCCGACGGCACTCAGCCGCAGAGCACGTCGGGGATGACCGCGGAGGAAACCGAAGAGCTCGAGCGGGCCGCCGGCGCGCCGTCGGACGACGACGACACGACGCCTCGAAGGAAGAAGGCTACGGCTTAGACGATGAAAGGTCTTCGCAATCTCCTAACGGAGACCGGCAACATGTTCGCGATCACCCTCGAGGCCTTTCGCATCATGTGGAAGCCGCCCTACCCGTGGCGCGAGTTCATCCGGCAGTCGTGGTTCATCGCCAGCGTCTCGATGATCCCGGCAGTGCTCGTCTCGATCGCGTTCGGGGCGACCATCGCCTTGCAGGTGGGGAACGTCGCTCGCCAGCTGGGGGCCGAATCGCAAACCGGAGCTGCCATGGTCCTCGCCGTCGTGAGAGAGGCCGCCCCGATCGTGGCCGCGCTGCTGATCGCGGGGGCCGGAGGGTCCGCGATGTGCGCCGACATCGGCAGCCGCAAGATCCGCGATGAGATCGCGGCCATGGAAGTGCTGGCCGTCAACCCGGTCGCGACGCTCGTGGTTCCTCGCATCTGGGCCGCCGTCTTCGTAGCGATGCTGCTCGACGGGTTCGTCTCGGTCGCCGGGATCGCCGGCGGTTACTTCTTCAACGTCATCATCCAGGGGGGCACGCCCGGCGCGTACCTCGCATCGTTCAGCCTTCTGGCGCAGACGGCAGACCTGTTCGTCGCGGTTCTGAAGGCCGGCATCTTCGGCCTCGCTGCAGCGATGGTTGCGGTCTATTTCGGGTTCTACGCGAAGGGTGGCCCGAAGG
Source organism: Actinomycetota bacterium (assembly GCA_030861205.1). Classification (GTDB taxonomy): domain Bacteria; phylum Actinomycetota; class CADDZG01; order CADDZG01; family WHSQ01; genus JALZGD01. The sequence goes on along the minus strand of JALZGD010000006.1, from coordinate 5,120 downwards.
GCGTCGGGGACGCCGTGAACCGCGCCGTGGTCGTGACCTTCATGCTGATCTTCTTCATCAACTTCATCCTTACGTCGCTGTACTTCGCGATCGTTCCTCAGAAGTTCGGATAGGAGAGCCGTGGCCGTTCAAGCAGGCACGCTGAGACAGACGCTGGGGGTCCCCGGCCGCATAGTCAATCGCGGCATCGACGGCCTCGCGTCGATCGGCGACCAGATCTCGTTCATGTTCAAGTCGCTGGCCGACACGATCGTGGCGATACGTCACGGCGGCGAGGTCGCTCGGTTGGTGTCGGAGATCACGCTCGGCGCGGGTGCGCTCATCGTCGGTGCGGGGACCGCCGGAGTCATCTTCTTCATGGCGTTCTTCACGGGAACCCAGGTCGGGCTCGAGGGCTTCAAAGGCCTGCAGCTGATCGGCGCCGAGGCGTTCACCGGGTTCGTCTCGGCGTTCGCGAACACTCGAGAGATCACGCCTCTGATCGCCGGAGTCACGCTCGCAGCTCAGGTGGGAGCCGGGTTCACCGCCGAGCTCGGAGCGATGCGCGTGAACGAAGAGATCGACGCATTGGAAGTGATGGCGGTCCGGCCTATCCCGTACCTCGTATCGACGAGGATCATCGCGGCCCTCACGGCGATCATCCCGCTGTACCTCATCTCGCTGTTCTCGTCGTACCTCGCCACGTCGTTGGTCGTTACGAAATTCCTCGGTCTTTCGGGCGGCACCTATAACCACTACTTCTCGTTGTTCTTGCCACCGACCGACGTTCTGTATTCATTGATCAAAGCAACAGTGTTCGCAATAGCCGTTGCTTTGATCCATTGCTATTACGGGTTCAACGCATCCGGCGGACCGGCGGGGGTCGGTGTCGCCGTCGGCAAGGCTATCCGAGCGTCGATCGTCGCCGTGAATGTTCTGAATCTGATGATGTCCGCGTTCATGTGGGGAGTGCACGACACGGTTCGCATAGCAGGCTAATCCGCGGGCGGGCGGAAGCCACAGGGGGATATAGATCAACAGGCTGCGGTCTTCTCTAATAGGACTACTGACCCTCGCGATAGCGGGTGGGCTGGTCACGCTGACCGGGCTCGTGCTTACGGGCAGGATCCATCCGCATTACGAGCGCGCCTACGCGACGTTCGATGTTTGCGGCGAGGGCCTCCGCATCGGAGGAGACGTCAAGGAGCGGGGAGTTCTCGTCGGCACGATCGGTGACATCCAATTGGTCGACGGGGACTGTCGAGTGGCGCTCGACCTCGACCCCGCGCAGGTCCACGTCATACCGGCGAACGTGCAGGCCGAGATCAATGCGAAGACGCTGTTCGGTGAGAAATGGGTCGAGCTCCTGTACCCCGACAATCCAGAAGGCACGATCGCGGCGGGAGACGAGATCGGTTTGGATCGAACGATCGATCCGATCGAAGTCGAATCGATCTTGAACGAGGCGCTACCGGTTCTGAAGGCAGTGGATCCGGTCAAGCTTGCCGGCTTCCTCACCGCGCTCGCCGAGGGATTCGGCGGCCACGAAAGCGCCGCGATCCGCGGGCTCGTAGAGGGGAACCGCGCTCTGATCCCGCTCAACCAAGACACTGCCTTGGTCAAGAAAGGGATCAGCGATCTACACGCGTCGGCAGCCGTCCTCGACAACATCAGAGGTGACCTCATCGCGTCGCTCCAGAACCTCGACTCGCTAAACAGGTTCACCATCGCAAATAGCTCTTTGATCGCATCGAACCTACGTAAAGCGCCGGCTCTCCTCAACCAACTCTCGAGCTTGTTCGAAGTGCATTTCAGCGACCTGACCCAAAGCGTCGACCGTGGTGCGACCGTGATCGGCGTGCTCGCATCTCGCGCTACAGACATAGATCGCCTGCTGCATTCGCTTCCGATCTTCAACGCGAACTGGAACGTGAATCTCAACGACACTTGCCGGTTCCGCCAGCCGACGAGCGAGGCCGGTAAGTCACAGGGCGACGTGGTGCCGGGCAAGTGCTGGCGCGTCCACAACGAGATCTCACAAAGCCAGGGCGCCTACGCCGGCAATCGACCGAAACCCAAAGATGCCGGCGCGGCGGCCCCCACGACGCTCAAGGACATCCTCTTCGCGCCCTCGTTCGGAGCTGCGCGATGAAGAACACAGCGATCAAGCTCGCCGCTTTCACTCTGTTCACGATCGTCGTCACGTTCTATCTGGCGACGGTCATCGGGAACATCACACCGTTCGCGCACACGTATCAGATCCACGCGGTCTATTCGGATGCGACCGGCGTGCTGAATGGGGATCCCGTCAAGATCTCCGGAGTGCTGGTCGGCAAGGTGACGCACTTCGAAGTAACCCACGGCCAAGCCGTGCTCGATCTACAGATCGACGGGGATGTCGAACTCCCTGCGAACGTTCAAGCGGACATCAAGTACAGGAACCTGCTCGGACAGCGGGTCGTCGACCTGATCGTTCCGCCCGATCCGTCCAGCGAACTGATGAAGGACAACGGAACGATCCCGAACAGCAACACGCACCCCGCGCTCGACCTGTCTGCCGTGTTCAACAATCTGCGCCCGTTGATCCAGTCCACGAATCCAGAGGACATCAACACCGTGACGCGGGCCATAGTGAAGGTCTTCAGCGGTAAAGAAGACGAGCTCGCGGGCATTCTCGGCAACGTCGGAGCCCTGACGAAGACGCTCGCCGGTCACGACCAGCGCCTGGCGCGTTTCGTTACCGACTTCAACAAGGTGTCGCGCATCCTGAACCACGAAGGCGGATCGATCTCGACGGGCATCGAGAAGTTCGGCCGCGTGATGGAGTCGCTGGCGCGCGTGACTCCAACGATCCGCAGCCTCGTGGATCGTCTGAATGCGGCCTCGGGCAAGTTCGG
>JALZGD010000006.1:0-2234 GCA_030861205.1 Actinomycetota bacterium | reverse complement strand
CAGCATCCTGGCGCGCAACAAAGCGAACCTCGATCAGGAGCTGGCCGACCTCAGCACGGTGCTGAACGTCGTGAATCGCAACCTAGGCCCCCTCAACACCGTCGCGGCAAACCTCAAAGAGGTCCTGCTCGCGACCGCCCGCTCACAGTCGTACGGGAAATGGTGGAACCTCTACGTCGTCTCGTTCTGTCCCGAGCTGGGGACGGGTCAGTGCACCGCGATCACCTCAGGGGGCGGATGATGGCCCTCAAGAACTTCCGCGAGCGCAATCCCGTGATCATCGGCATCTTGTCGATCCTCGGCATCGCCGGCGGGACGCTGTTCGCCTTCTCGATCAACAAGATCCCGGCTCTGAAGCAGGCTTACGAGCTAAAGGCTGAGTTCGCAGATGCAGTCGGCTTGACGACGTCGAACCAGGTTCGTGTAGCCGGTATCAAGGTCGGCCAAGTAACTGCTATCGAGCTCAAAGGTGACCACGTCCTGGTGACGATGGACATCGACAACGGGACGCAGATCCCGAAGTCGGCAACCGCCCAGCTGAAGCTCGCGACCCTGCTCGGGACCAAGTACATCAATATCGATGCACAGGGGGGCGGGCCGTACATGACGGACGGCGACACGATCCCGCTGTCGCGTACGACCGTGCCGTACGAGATCTTCCAGGCTGCCAACCAGGGGACGAAGGTTCTTCAAGGCCTCAACGGCAATCAGCTCAATCTCGCGTTGCGCGAGTTGACGAAGGTCGTCAAACGATCACGGACCAAGCTGGGGTCGGCCCTGACGGGACTGAGCAAGTTAGGCGAAGGACTCAACTCGAGACAACGCGACCTCACGGAGCTGCTGGCAAATGCCGACGATCTGACTGCCCTTCTCTCGGGTCAGGGGAAGAACATCAACCGGCTGATCGATTCGTCCAATGACGTCCTGGCGACACTCAACGAGAAGCGCGCAGGTCTGCAGAGCTTGCTTCATCAGACGAACCTGATGGCGGCGAATCTCTTCGACATCCTGCATAACAACCGCGCGAACGTGACGAGCATCTTGAACGACCTCCACAACGCGTTGGTCGTTCTCGACAAGAACGTGTCGAATCTCGACGTCGCACTGGAGTACGCGGGACCGTCGTCCCGCTACTTCGGATCGATCTTTCAGCAGGGTCGATGGGGAGACATCTACTCCTGCGCTCTCGTTCTATCCAAGACGTGCGAATCGAGCGGCCCATGAAGCGCTTCATCCGACCGTTGTCGAGCGTGATCGCCCTGTTGCTTCTGGCCGGGGCCGTCGGCCTGTACTACAACGCGCACCGCAAGCCCGACACATACGAAGTGACCGCGTACTTCGTCAAGACGATAGGTCTCTATCCCCATTCGGATGTTGACGTCCTCGGCGTCCCGATCGGAAAAGTCACCGACATCACGCCGGTTGGGAGCCAAGTCAAGGTCGTGATGGAGATCGACAAGGCGTACAAGGTTCCGGCAGACGCATCCGCGCAGATCGTTCCGCCTTCACTGATCTCCGATCGTTACGTCCAGCTGGTTCCGGCATACCAAGGTGGAGCGGCTCTCGCCGATGGCGCGGTCCTGCACATGGACAGAACCCAGGTGCCGGCCGAGCTCGATGACGTGTACCAGCAGCTGAAGAAACTGCTCGACACCGTGAAACCCGGTCGGCCCGGCGCCCCCGGCCCCCTCGGCACGCTGGTCAAACAACTCAATCTCGCTCTGCACGACCGCGAGGGACAACTCCGCAGCACGTTGGTTTCCGCCTCCGATCTGACTCGGACCCTTGCCGGTGCCCGTGGACATCTGTCCGGGCTGCTGGTCAACCTGGATCAGTTGTTCACGAAGCTCGCTACGCGCGCCGGCGAGCTCGGTTCACTCAACTCGAACTTCGCGAATGTCCTTACGGCGCTTCACGCGAGCCGCGACGATCTCCGCGGGACGCTCGTGCACCTCGCCGGCGTCACGGGAGAGGTAGGCGATCTCGTCCGCCGTCAAGGCGATCAGCTCGGGAGCGATCTCGGGCTCGCCGCGAGGGTTCTCGCGAAGGTCCTGAAACACCGCGCGTCGGTCTCGGAGTCGCTGTCGTGGTTGCCTGTCGTTGCGATCGGTTTGGGGAACGCCTATCACGGGGGCCCGAACCACGACATCGACGTCCGCGACGCGAACAACCAACGGTTGGAGTGCACCATCCGCGACGCGGTTCCTCCGGGTCCCGTGAAAGATCTCTTGGAG
>JALZGD010000072.1:9134-9885 GCA_030861205.1 Actinomycetota bacterium | reverse complement strand
GACGAGGGGCGGAGGAGTGCTGTCTTACGGAGCATCAATACTCGGATCGCTGCGCCCCCCGGCCGTCGGCACAACAGGGATCGTGGCAACGCCCGACGGCGCCGGTTATTGGCTCTACACGACCGCAGGCCACGTAAGGGGATTCGGAAGCGCCCGTTTCTTCGGCGCGAGGGACCACCAGAAGGTCGGCATCGCAGCGCTGACTCCGTTGCCGGATGGCCGTGGCTACTGGCTCGTCAGCCGGACCGGCCGCGTATTCGCTTTCGGAAGAGCGCAGTCCTACGGCGGGCTGAATGCGCAGCGTCCGAATGCGTCGATCGTGGCGATAGACGCGACACCGAGCGGGCTCGGGTACCAATTGTTTGCGAGCGACGGAACCGTTTACGCGTTCGGCGACGCGGCCGCCATGTCTTCGTCAGACCTCGCAGCAGACGTGGTCGACGGAGTGTCCCGAGACCTCGGCGGATCCTGGGAGGTCACTGCTTCAGGGCGAGTCATCGCGGTCGGGGATGCTCCCTTCTTGGGGGGCCTCGCCGACAAGGACGTGGCGTCGCCCGTCGTCGGGATCGAAGCAACCGCCGATGGAGGCGGGTATTGGCTGGTCAATGCCGTCGGTCGCGTATGGGCGTTCGGTGACGCCAACAACGCCGGGGATCCCGGTTCGCATGCTCCGGCCGTCGAGCGGGCACCCGTGGGTACACGGCCGGCCTCCGTAAACGACTAAATCGCACAAATAGCCCATACGCGCTAT
>JALZGD010000072.1:7444-9124 GCA_030861205.1 Actinomycetota bacterium | reverse complement strand
GCGCACGCCCGTCGTGGAAGTACGTTGGGCCAGCTTTCGGACATCGATGTCTTTCATGGGAGGGCAAATGGTTCGTTCCAAGCTGGTTGGTGTCGCGGTACTAGCGGCGTTGATCCCGATGGGGTCTGCGCCCGTCGCGCAATTCTTTGGGTCGGGTATCGCCATGGCGCCTCACATGCGGCGCGCGCAGGCGGCCGATCCGAACGCCCCCGTCGTCACTAAGTCGGCGACGAGAAAGTTCAAGATCTCGGGCGTCTCGAAGCAGAACGGCGGCGGGGAGCCGTCCATCGCGATGGGCCTTGGGAAATGGCAATACGTGTCCTACCCCGGCGGCCCAGGCATGGCCTTCTATTACTCGAACAACCGCGGCAAGACGTGGAAGCCGGGTGGCATCGCTGAGGACAGTTCTGGCGACACCAGCGTGAACATCGACAGCTCCGGCGCGGTGTACGAGAGCAACCTTCGCTCCGTCCATGGGGGCTCGTCGCTCGAAGGCACCGTCTACAAGTCGCTCAACCACGGCAAGACTTGGACCGGCCCGGGAGACGCGGGCGACGGGACGTCTACGAACAACCCCGCTCACGTCGATCGTGAGTGGACCGATGCTTACATCCCACCTCAGTCCGACACGAATCACGCGCAGGTTTACATCGGGTACCACGATTTCGGACCTGGACTCGTCTGGGTGAACGCATCGACTGACGGTGGCAAGACGTTCGGCGACCCCGTTAACGTGATCACCGATCCGGAGGCGCAGTCATCGTCGGCTTGCAACACGATCCCGGGCAGCTTGAAGGTTGCCCAGCGCGGCCCGAAGGCCGGCCGCGTCTACATGTCGTGGATCGCAGCGGACGCCGGATCCAGCGGTGCAACCGGCTGCAACTACACACAGGAGGACACGTTCTACCGTCTGTGGGTCGCCTACTCGGATGACCAGGGTCAGACATGGACCGACGTCAGCGTCTTCGACGGCGGCGTTACCCACGACATGGGCGAGCTCTTCCCCGACATGACGCTCGACCGCAGAGGCAACCCGTACGTCGGCGTTCAGGACAACCTCACGAACACTCCGGCCGACCCCGGCGAGTGGGACATCTACGTTTTCGGGAGCAACCACTTCGGCGAGGAGGGCTCATGGAACACCAAGGCCCCCACGACCTTGGGCGGCGGAAACCCGGGCGATCCCTACAAGGTGAACGTCTCCAAGGGAACGCACTACTACGCAACGATCGCGGCAGGGAAGCCCGGCAAGGTCGACGTCGCGTGGATCGAGACCGACAAGATCCCCGGAACGACACCGGCCGGAAAGCCTGAAGAGCCCTCCGGCATGGACGACGCCAAGTGGAACGTCTACATGGGCCAGACGAGGAAGCTCAACGTCGCGAAGCCGAAGTGGAAGATCACCAAGATCACCAAGACGCCGATCCACCAGGGCGACGTCTGTGTCCTAGGGATCTTCTGCACGACCTTCGAGCCCACAGGCGCCAGCCGCAACCTGCTCGACTTCATCGATGTCGCAGTGGACCGCAAGGGCTACGCGCACATCGCATACACCAATGACCTTGTGGCAGGCGGTGGCATCTACGTCGCTCGCCAGGTGCGCGGCCCCTCCGTCACCAAGCGCCGCCACAGGTAGCGCCAGATCGTCTAGCAGCAAGAGGGGGAGCGGAAACGCTCCCC
>JALZGD010000072.1:4578-7434 GCA_030861205.1 Actinomycetota bacterium | reverse complement strand
GGTCTCCGGCGGCGGCATCTACGTTGCCCACCAGGTAAGGGGCAAGTCGGTCATGAAGTAGGGGCCTCTTGAGGCCGTAAAGCAAGACACCAGAGGGGGAGCGGGAACGCTCCCCCTCTTACTTTTGGCGCCGAGCGCTATCGCCGGGCAGGACCGGCGACCTTTCGTGACGAATGTCTCATCCAGGTAGAAATCTCCCCAAACCTGGAGGTCCGAATGATCCGAAAGGCGATCGGCGTCGCCGTGTTGACGGCACTCGTCCTCACGGCGGGAGCAGCCGGCGCTCAAGCGCCCGAGAAAGGCCCCCACTCCAAGAACATCACCGAGCTCTTCCATGCACCGTTCAAGATCGCCGGGCAGCAGGTGACGGGGACCGACTTCGCGTTCCGCGGCAACCTGGTGGTGGCCGGTTCGTATCAAGGCATCGGCATCTTCAAGATCACGCCCGGCGCGCCTTACCTAAAGGAGCTCGGGACGCTCGCATGTGCGGGGGGACAGGGGGATGTGTCCATCTGGGGCAACCTCGTCTTCATGTCCGTGGATGCAACTGTGACGGGCGCTTCGTGCTCTACGAAGGACACGGCCACGGCATCGAACGCCGAGCAGGCCCAGAGCAAATCGTGGGAAGGCATCAGGATCATCGACATCTCCGACCCGACGCGCCCTAAGGAGATCGGCTCCGTCTACACGGCGTGTGGCTCGCACACCAACACGCTCTATCCCGACGGACAGAACGTGTACCTGTACATCCAGTCGTATCCCCTTGGCGGCCAGGGTGAGAAGTGCAACGCGTCGAATCACAGCTACACGTCGGTCGTGAAAGTTCCTCTCAACGACCCGACGGCGGCCAAGGTCGTGTCCACGCCGTCCACCGGCCAGACGATCGGATGCCACGATGTGACGGTGGTTCCCGCACGCCACCTTGCATTTGCCGCGTGCATCACCGAGTCGCAGGTGTGGGACATCAAAGACCCCGAGAACCCGAAGATCATCGCCCACATCTACAACCCGTTGATCAACATTCATCACTCGACCGCGATGACGTGGGACGGAAAGGTCCTCGCTCTTGGTGATGAGTTCGCGGGGGCCGAAGGTGTCGACGCGTGCGAAGGGAACGCGCAGTCGACGACGGGCGCTATGTGGTACTACGACGTGAGCGACCCCAAGAATCCGACGTTGCTTGGCTGGCACTCGCTCCCGCGGATGGGTGCAGCCGGCGAAGTGTGCACCACGCATAACTTCAACATCATTCCGATGCGGGATCCGAAGAAGTACTTGGCTGTGTCCGCGTACTACTCGGGCGGCCTGTCGGTAACGGACTTCAGCGATCCGGGGAATGCCAAGGAATATGCCTACGCGCAGCCGGATGGCGTGAACATGTGGTCCGTGTACTGGTACAACGGCCGCCTCTACACCAGCGGCGAGGACGGCATGCTGCGCGTGTACGAGCTTGCCGGCACCGAGCGGCAGGAAACCAGGTACTTCACGGGTAACACCAACCCACAGACTCAGATCGATAGCTTCAAGTAGGTCGATGTAAATCTCGTGCGACGCGATTTCGCGTCCGTGAGGGCGTTTGTCGTAGCAATTGTTGCGGGGGTCATCGTGGGGGCCGGCATGCCGGCCCCCACCTCCGCGTCGAGCGTTTCCTCCCACTCACCTCGCCGCGCGTGGCCCTATTAAGTGCGTTCGGCCGAGCGCTATGTCTCGCGACGGAGTGGCTCGATCGCGTTTGCCGTCGTGGGAACCGATGGACGGACGCACGGGTATCGACAAGACGTGCAGATGCCGTCGGCGAGCGTCGTGAAAGTCATGTTGCTTGTCGCGTACCTACGTATGGATGGCGTCAGGCATCGGGATCTACGAGAGTCGGATCGCTCACTGCTCGCGCCGATGATCAGGCGGTCCGACAATGACGCCGCTACACGCGTTGCGAACATCGTCGGCGCGCACCGGGTCATGCGCCTTGCTCGACAAGCGGGCATGAGGCGATTCCGCTACACGCGCCCGTGGGGGTTGTCGCAGATAACCGCAGGTGAGATGGCCGGGTTCATGCATCGGATACAGCGCTTCATCCCGCACCGTCACCGTGACTACGGCCGCTACCTTTTGTCTCATGTCGTCTCGTCGCAGAGATGGGGTGTAGCGGCGTTCGCCGACGATCGTCTGCCGCGTTGGCATCTGTACTTCAAGGGCGGATGGGGATCGGGAACGGGATGGGTCGACCACCAGGTCGCCTACCTCCAGTTGCACGATGAGCGTGTCTCGGTTGCCGTGTTAACGCATGACGACCCAAGTCATGAATACGGGATCGAAACGCTGCGGGGCGTCGCTCGCCGATCGCTCGGACACCTGCAGAACCGAAGCTGATCCTTCTTTGTGCCGGGTTCCGCCGACGACCGCGCCCCCTCGCCCTAGTTGCTAAGTTGGGTGCAAGCTCAACGAAGAGGTGAGGGATAAGGAGGTCAGATGCCGGAGATCACCAAGCACGTCGAGACGATGTTCTCGTACGCGGATCTTTCAACGACCGATCTGGAGGCCGCGAAAGCGTTCTACACCGGTCTGTTTGGTTGGAACTTAGAAGATGTGCCGATGGGCGAAGACGGTGGCACATACACGATGTTCAACAAGAACGGGAAGATCACCGCGGCTGCTTCGCTCCAGCAGGAGCAACAACGCGAAGCCGGCGTCCCGCCGATGTGGAACGTGTATTTCACCGTCTATGACCTCGACGCTCGTACAAAAGAAGCGGAGCGTGCCGGCGGCTCGATCCACGCCGGCCCATTCGACGTCTTCGACGCCGGACGCATGGGCGTGATCGCCGATCCCACGGGAGGCGTGCTGTGCGTGTGGCAG
>JALZGD010000072.1:0-4568 GCA_030861205.1 Actinomycetota bacterium | reverse complement strand
CGCGTTCTTTTGTCTGTGGCAACCGAACAAGAACATCGGAGCCGAAGTGATGGGTGAGCCCAACACGCTGACGTGGACGGAGGTCATGGCGCCGGACCTCGACAAGGCAAAGGCGTTCTACACAGAGCTCTTTGGATGGAGTGGCGAGCCCTTCGGTGAGGACGGCTCTTACGTCGTATACAAGAAGGACGATCAATACGTCGCGGGAAGCATGATGCCGCCGGGACCAATGCCGGCCTTCTGGCTCACCTACTTTGCGGTAGAGAACGCCGACGAGGCCGTCGCGAAAGCGACGCAGCTCGGTGGAACGATCATGCGGGAGCCGACACCGATCCCGACGGTCGGCCGGTTCGCGCTCATAAACGATCCACAGGGAGCGGGCTTCGGCGTGCTCGAGCCGGAGCTGTCGCAGCAGCAGTAGAGAACGGATCCGATCGAAAGGGGGGCCGCCTCGCGCGGCCCCTTCTGTATTCGACGAGCGAGGCGATCCCTAAACGAACGGGTCAGCCCGCGGAGCCGAACTCTCTCGCTACCGTTTCCAGCTTGTCGCGATAGCTCTGCCACCATTCCTCGTCGCCGGGTGCCATGTTGTCGTTGTCCTGGCGGTAGCCGACCTCACCATCGATCAGCTCACGGAGGATGTCGGCGTGACCCGCGTGACGATGGGTCTCCGTCGTCATGTGGATGAGGATGTGGTGGAGGGGCGCGTGAGCGCGCTCGTCCGGCCACCACGGCACACGACCGACCGCGTCCAACCGCAATGCAGAGATCGTTTCGTCGGAGTGCGCCCATACCCGACGATAGAGACCGACGATGTCATCGCGCGACTCGTCGGCGGTCGCCCACATGTCAGCGTTGGGATCGGCGTCATCGTCGAACCACGGCAACGGCTCGTCGAACGGTCGACCAAAGGTCTCTCCGAAGTATCCGGCTTCGACGCTGGCGACGTGCTTGATGATGCCCAGAAGATTGGTCCCCGTGGGCGTCATCGGTCTGCGGATGTCGTACTCCGAAAGCCCGTCGAGCTTCCATAGCAAGACTTCACGAGCGGTCTGCAGATAGCGATGAAGGATTTCTTTGGGATCCGATTCGGCCATCTGCATAGGGTGCCACACGACCTAGGGGACAATCCTCGTCATGCAACCCGACACGCACTATGCGTTGAGCACCGGCGGTGTGAACATCGCGTACCAGGTCGTCGGCGATCGGGACAGGGATCTCGTCCTCGCGCCGGGTTGGATCTTCAATCTCGAAGTCGTATGGGAGCACCCTTCGTTCGAGCCCTTCATCAAGCGACTCGTGCGGAACTTTCGCGTGGTCGTGTTCGATAAGAGAGGAACCGGGCTCTCGGATCGAGATGCGGCGCGCTCGACGCTCGAGGAGCGGATGGATGATGTTCGGGCGGTCATGGACGCGGCACATTCAGATAACGCAGCGGTGATGGGCTGGTCCGAGGGAGCGAATATCGCCGCGCTCTTTGCGGCGACGTACCCCGAGCGCGTAAACGGTCTGATCCTCTCTATGGCGGTGGTGCTCGTTACAAGCAAGCGCCCGACTACCCGATCGGGATGGCTCCGCAGTTTCTCGACTTAGGACGCGATCTGCTGCGCAATCACTGGGGTGAAGGGTTAGGTGCCTATCTGGTCGCGCCCACTCGTGCCGGGGACGAGAACTTCCGACGTTGGTTCGGGAGGTACGAACGCCTGTCTGTCAGTCCCGGACAGGGCGAAGCCATGCTTGACCTGAACTTGGATATCGACACGACCGAAGTTCTCAAGACGATCAAGGTTCCTACCCTGGTGCTCCACAACGCGCGCGACGCGTTCATTCCGGTCGAATTTTCGCGCTACATCGCAGATCGCGTTCCCGACGCGAAACTCGTCGAGATGGATGGAGACGATCATCTGTTCTGGTTCCACAATCCGGACGAGGTCGTCGGAGAGATCGAGCATTTCCTTCTCGGGCTGCGAGAGGAAGACAGACCCGATCGCACGCTTTCGACTGTCGTGTTCACAGACATCGTCGACTCGACGACCCAGGCAGCGACGATGGGCGATGCGCGGTGGAGAGAGCTGCTGGATGCTCACGACCGTCTAGCTCGTAACAACGTCGGCCGCTTCCGTGGGCGACTCGTGAAGATGACCGGTGACGGGATGCTGGCGACGTTTGACGGTCCCGCCCGAGGAGTCACGTGCGCATCACGCCTACGCTCGGATCTCCTTCGGCACGGATTGAAGATCCGTGCCGGCGTTCACACCGGCGAAGTCGAGGCTCGCAACGACGACATCGGCGGCGTCGCGGTGCATATCGCGGCACGCTTGCTAAGTCTCGCGGCCCCCGGAGAGGTCCTCGCGTCGCGGACCGTCAAGGATCTTTCGGTGGGGCGGCGACATCCTGTTTCAGGATCGAGGGGTGCATTCACTCGAAGGTTTGCCCGAACCGTGGAGGCTCTTCGCGGCGACGACTTGAGCTCACGAACGCCGCCTGCGGCACGGATCACGGCCTCGGATCTGTCACGAGCAGGTCGTACACATAGCAGTCGTAGAAGCCGTGGGCTGCTCGGCTGGCGTCGCGGAGCGTGCCCCGTCTTGTGAACCCGAGCTTCTCGGCGACTCGGTTGCTGCCGTGGTTATTCACGCCGGCACGGAGTTCGATCCGATGTAAGCCTTCTTGCTCGAACCCGAAGGTCACTACTTCGTTGGCGGCTTCCGAAATAAGTCCTCGCCCGCAGAGGTCGGAACGTAGCCAGTACCCAATCTCTGCACTCATCAGTAAAGGATCACCGCGCGTCAAACCACATTGCCCACTCGCCTCTCCTCGGAAGAAGAGCGTGAAGTGACGGTCGTTGCCCGTCCTCCACTCAGCGGCGGACTTTTGCAGGAAGTCGAAGGTGCCGTTCTCTTTCGCATCGACAGCCCACGCCATCCACAGCTGGAGCTCATTCAGAGATGCCTTGACGGCGGACCAGATCCCTTCGAACATCTCGGGCCCCGTGGGGCGCAGTTCCAAGCGGTCTGTCGTGAGGATCGTTTGCCGAGCCGGAGAGTCGATCGTTTGGCGGTGCTCCCCTTCCGATTCAGCCATCGCCACATGTTAGTGATGACATCGTCGCGTCCATCGACACGGGCCAACAGCTTTCGCACTGACTGACTGCCGCCGAGTAAGGTCCGCGTCCATGGACATGGTGCGTCAGGTGGTCGTCTTCGACGCTGCGGATGTGGCCGCGGAGAGCTCGTTCTGGGCGCAGCTCCTTGGCGGACTCGTCTATGACGGTGACGAACGTTTCCACTGTGTGTTCGACGCTGCGGGTCAGTGGCGCGTCGGCGTCCAGCTCGCTCCCGATCACACTCCGCCCGACTGGCCGGATGGGAGTCCGCAACAGGTTCATCTCGACCTCCACGTCGAAGATCCGCGCGCGGCGCACGAGGTCGCCATTTCCGCCGGCGCCCGCTTGCTGCAGGCAGCTCCCGATCTCGATGCCGACGAAGGCCACCAGGTTTATGCGGATCCTGCCGGTCACCCGTTCTGCATCGGTTGGGGCCATCCGTCTCACGAGCAGCTCGCGGTGTTCCTAGCCAGGCAGTCGAGCTGAGGAGCTACGAGCTAAGCTGATCCTTCGACGGGGCGGTGGCGCAGCTGGTAGCGCACCTGCTTTGCAAGCAGGGGGTCGTCGGTTCGAATCCGATCCGCTCCACGATCTTCGAGGGTTCAGCGGCGGGTAACTGTCGCTTCATCTGCTCGCGATCCTCGCTCCGAGTTTCTTGCGAAGCTGCCCCCATAACAAGGCGACGTGCATGCGCCCTCGGTTTAACTCGGCCCGCCGGAGCACCGTTCGCGGTAGCACGGAACGGGAACCTCTCACCTGCTCTCTCTCCGTCCACGCGCGCCGGATGCCGCGAAAGTAGGACGGTAATGCGCCCTCGTAAGCGCACTGGACGAGATCGAAGGCGAGATAGGAAACGGCTCGTCGAACGGCGAGCGGACCCGGGAAGTACATCCAGAAATACCAGAGTTGATTCCTTACGCGGTACTCGAGCGTCAATGGCGAGGATCTCCCCATGTTGGCCTTCATATGGTGGAAGACGGCGGCAGGCACATAGCGGACGTCCCAACCGCGCGCCAACATGCGGGTGGCCAGGTCTACTTCCGAAACCGTAAAGAAGTAAGGCTCGAAAAAACCGCCTACTTCGAGGAACGCATCTCGTCGAATGAGGCAGGCGCCCTCAGGAAAGAAGAACGTCGGCCACCCCGTCTCCGGTGCCGGCCCGCGGTTACGACCTCTCAACCACCAATCGAATGTCCCGATCTCGGTGCTCTTCACGACGGTGCCTCCGTCGGCAACGTCGAGGACCAAGCCCCCTACAACGCCGACGCGGGGCTCGGCGTCGATCGCCGCAACGAGCGCTTCGATAGCGCCCGGTAACGGATACGAGTCGTCGTCGAGCATCAGCAGGAAGTTGCCCGACGCGGCGCGGGCTCCGAGATTGCGACCCGCGAGCCCGACGTTGCCTCCGGGGTCGATCACTCGGACATCGGGGAACATCGACCGCAACGCATCACCTGTGCCG
>JALZGD010000247.1 GCA_030861205.1 Actinomycetota bacterium | reverse complement strand
GTGTCGAATAGGCGGGCGCCGAACGCTTCCTTCACCCGCTCCAACACCTCCCTAGAGTGAAGTGTCCGGGAGTCCACCATTGTCGCCAGGATCCCGTCGATCTGAAGCCGCGGATTGAGTCGCTCCTTGATGCGGTCGATCGAGTCCATGAGGAGCGCCATGCCCCGTAGCGCGTAGTATTCGCATTCGAGGGGAACGATCACTCCGTCGGCCGCCGTGAGGGCGTTGATGGTCAGAAGGCCCAGTGACGGCGGGCAATCTATAAAGATAAAGTCGTACTTGACCCTTAGAGGTGCGAGAACCCGCATCAGCGACTGCTCCCGGGCGACCTCCTGGACGAGCATCAGCTCCGCCGCCGCAAGGTCGATGTTCGAGGGCAACACATCGAGGTGCGGCACCGACGTCTTCAGCACGACACTCTCGACCTCGCACGAGCGATCTAAGAGCGCGTTGTAGACGGAAACGTCAAGCGATGCGGGTTCGATGCCGAGCCCCAGGGCGATGCCCCCCTGGGGATCGAAGTCGACCGCGAGCACCCGGTGATCCAGTTCGGCGAGCGCCGCGGCGAGGTTGATCGTGGACGTCGTCTTCCCGACACCGCCCTTCTGATTGGCGAGGGCGATGATCCGCGCAGAGTGGCCGCCCTCCCCCGTCACGCCCTCCGGCCCCCACCTGTCTTCGACAGGGATCGCAGCATCCTGCACCGGAGAAGCGACGGAGACGTCTGAGTCCATCGGGCCTCCCGTCTCTTTGGGAATTTGTCGACAAGTCGTCTTGTCGGCTGCGGGAGATTACCGCACGCAGCGGGCTTAAGACAAGGCCCTATCTATCGAGCGACTGCTTGCAGGACACACACAGCGTCGTCGTCGGCACGGCTTCCAGCCGCTCGGGAGGGATGTCCTGGCCACAGCGCTGACACTTGCCGTAAGCGCCATCCTCGATCCGCGCCAGCGCCGCCTCGACACCGGCGAGGGTCTCCTGCAACTGCTCGACGAGCGACAGCAGCTCCGCCCGCTCTGTCGCCACCTGGCCTGAGTCGGCGAAGCCCTCGTCCAGGCCGACGTCCACGCCCCCGGCGGAGTCGACGCCGTGCTCGCGCAGCTGTCGTTGGAGCGTCTCGCGATCGTGCTCGAGCCGCTCTCTGATCGGTTCGATATCGATGTCCACCAGATCCCCCGTTTACTGCTTCGTCGTCTGCTTTCGAGAGCGGCCGGCGCGTGGGTGCGCCGATCGATAGACCTCTGTCAGGCGACTGTCGGACACGAGCGTGTAGACCTGAGTCGTCGACAGGCTCGCATGACCGAGTAGCTCTTGCACCACCCTGATATCCGCCCTCCCGTCGAGCATGTGGGTGGCGAAGGAATGTCGCAGCGTATGCGGCGATACGCGGTCGCCCAGACCAGCCTCACGAGCGTACCCCTTCAGAAGCTTCCAACACCCCTGGCGCGTGAGCCGCGCCCCCCTTGCGTTCAGGAACAACGCCCCCTTCGGAGAACGAGCGGCGCGCTTGGTCAGCTCGGGGCGCGTGGTCGTGAGGTAGGCGGCCACGGCCCGAGCCGCGTGACGTCCCAGAGGAACCACCCTGGTCTTCTGTCCCTTCCCTTCGTAAATCGTCATGCTCCTCTTCTCGAGGTCGACGTCGTCGACGTCGAGGCCGCATAGCTCCGAGATCCGGAGGCCCCCGGCGTAGAGGAGCTCGAGAATGGCCCGATCGCGTCGGCCCAGGAGGTCGTCTGCGGGTTGGGACAAGAGGCGCTCGATCTCGTCTAGAGAGATCGCCTTCGGTAACGCGCGCTCCCGCGCGGGGGCCCCGATCGTCGCCGTCGGATCGGAATCGAGCGTTCCTTCGGCAGCGAGGAAGCGGTACAGCGAGCGGATCGAGACGATGATCCGCGCAACGGAGGCCGGGCGGTACGTCTTTTCGTCGGTCCCCTTATCGCCGCCGCGGAGCTTTTTCAGGAACCGCGTGATGTCGTCGGCGGTCGCAGCGGCCGGATCGACCCCTGTAGACACGCAATACCGGCGCCACAATCCGAGATCTCTGCGATAGGAGGCGACGGTGTTCGCCGACAGGCCCTTCTCGTACGCGATGTGCGACAGGAACTCGTCGACGAATGGGTCGAACCGTTCCACCGCCGTGCTGGTTGACATAACCACCACGATACTGTGGAGGCGCTGGACACTCCAGTTAGCTCAGGCCAGAACCTCGTCGAGCTGAGCCCACTCGAGCCCGTGCGCGGCCGCAACCGGTTCGTACACGAGCTGCCCCTTGTACACGTTGACACCTCGAGCGAGGGCCGGATCGGCCGCGATCGCGGATTCGAGCCCGTGATCTGCAAGAGCTACAACATAGGGCAAAGTCGCGTTCGTAAGACCGTACGTCGAGGTATGCGGGACGGCCCCCGGCATGTTCCCGACGCAGTAGTGGACGACGTCGTGAACGACGTACGTCGGATCCGAGTGTGTCGTCATGTGAGACGTCTCGAAACACCCTCCCTGGTCGATCGAGATGTCGACGACCACGGCACCCGGCTTCATCTCTTTGATCACGTCTTCGGTGACGACCTTCGGCGCCAGAGCCCCCGGCACCAATACCGCGCCGATTACCAGGTCGGCAGAGCACACGGTTTCCTCGACGGACAGCCGGTTGGACGCGAGCGTGAGGATCTTGCCCTGATGGATGCGGTCGATGTCCCGGAGCTTGTTGATGTTCTTGTCGAGGACTATGACCTCGGCCTCCATGCCTTGGGCGATCCACGCTGCGTTCATGCCGGCCATCCCCGCGCCGATCACGACGACTCGCCCGGGACGCACTCCGGAAACTCCCCCGAGCAACACGCCGCGGCCCCCGTGGGTCCGCTCGAGGAAGTTCGCGCCTGCGTGCGGAGCCATGCGGCCGGCAACCTCGCTCATCGGCGCGAGTAGGGGCAACGTCCCGTCCGCCGGCTCGACCGTCTCGTAGGCGACGGCGGTCGTCTTCGACTCCATCAAAGCGCGCGTCACCGGCTCGGATGCAGCAAGGTGAAGATAGGTGAACAACACCAGGCCCTCGCGGAGCCGGTGGAACTCCTCCTCGATCGGTTCTTTGACCTTCAAGACGAGCTCGGACTCGGCGAACACATCGTCGGCCGTTGGAACGATCGTTGCGCCGGCTCTTTCGAACTCATCGTCGAAGATGCTCGAGCCGCGGCCGGCATCGTGCTCGATCAACACCGCGTGGCCCGACACCACGAGCTCGCGGACGCCCGCCGGCGTGATCGCGACCCGGTATTCGTTGTCCTTCAGCTCGCGCGGAACCCCAACCCTCATCGGGCGTGAGCCTACAAGTCCCGGTCGGGACGCGGTCTGACGACCGCTCGCTGCCTAGGAAGCGGGCGTCGTCAGATCGACCGAGTCTTCGACCAGGCGGAGCTGGTCGCCTCGCCGCGCCAGGCTCGCGCCGACGAAGTCCCTGAACAAAGGATGTGGCCGGTCCGGCCTGCTCTTGAACTCCGGGTGGAACTGGCTCGCCACGAACCAGGGG
>JALZGD010000071.1:4306-9887 GCA_030861205.1 Actinomycetota bacterium | reverse complement strand
CACGACCAGCTTCTGCGCGGTAACACGATCGATCCCGCGGCTCATCAGATAGAAGAGGTGTTCTTCTTCGACCGGAGACACCGTTGCGCCGTGCGTGCAACGCACCTCGTTCGCTTCGATCTCGAGCTGTGGGATCGAACGAGCCATCGCGTCGTCGGACAGCACGAGGTTGCGATTCGCCTGATAAGCGTCGGTCCCCTGCGCGAGCCGTGCGACACGTATCAACCCGGAATACTCCGAGCGGGATCTCTCTTTCAGCGCCCCTTTGTAAAGGAGATCGGACGTCGCATGCGGCGCGTCGTGCGACTGCAGCGTCCTCTGGGCAAAGTGCTGGTCCTTGTCGGCGAAATACAGGCCGAGCATCTCGGAGAAGCTCCCTTCGCCTTTGAGCACAGATTCCACCTGCGTTCTCGCAAAAGAAGACCCGAGGTTGACCGCGAGGCTTCGAACGGTAGCGTCGCGATGTCCCGTGAAACGCTGCGTTTGGAAATGACTGACGTTGCGCCCCCACGTCTGCAACGAGATGTAATTCACCATCGCGCCGCGCCGCGCTTCGACCTCGACCACGCTCGAGCTGAGCGCATCGGACGTTGCGTCCTCGGATGAGAACCGATCGACGAAGGTCAGGGACGCCTGGGCCTCGACGACGATCGTGGTGTGCGGGAACGTCGACCCGCCGTCGGGAACCCGCCGTGCGATCTCGATCGGCATCTCGACCTCGACCCCTTTAGGCACGTAGACCAAGACGTCGTCCGAGTGGAACGCGGCATGCAGGGCCGTGAACCGGTGCTCGTCGACGGAGACGTCGGTGAAGAAGTGATCGCGCAGCAGGTCGGGATGCTCGGTGGCCGCTTTATGGAAACTCTGGACGATGACGCCTTTTTTGGCCAGGTCGGTCGGTAGCTCGAAGTCCGTCGCGCCGGGGAGCGGAGCAGAGAACCGGTTGAAATCGAAGCCGCGGACGTCGACGTAGCGCCACTCCTCGCCTTTGGGGTCGGGATCATCGAGCTTCTCGAAAACGTCGAATGCCGCCAAACGACGGTCGGTCAGCCAGCCAGGCTCGCCCGAAGCGGCGGCGAGCTGCTCGATATTCGCGCGTGACAGACCAGAGGCCATAAGGAAGAGACCGTCCTTCTCGGGGGGTGATCGCCTTCAAAGATACCAACAGTTAGGTTTGCCTAACCTTCCCGCCCACGCCGTCCCTGGGCGACTCACTTGAGCGCTAGGTCCGCCAGACGCTCGCCTATCAGGGGGGCGAACTTGAAGCCGTGGCCGCTGCACGGTGACCCGACGACGATCCGGCCGTGGCGTTCCACAACGAAATGCTCGTCGTCGGTGTTCGTGTACATGCAGGTTTCCGTGGCGACGGGAGTCGGATCGATCCCTTCTATCCGCCGAGTAGCCCAGTCGACGACCTGCGCAACGGCTTGGGGCCGAGCGATCTCTTCGACCTCGGGATCGGTCGCCGGGCCGGCGATGTGGAGGCCGGCTCGGATCACGTCGTCGCCGTATCCGACGGAAGGCAGCGCGTATGCGGCCGGAGTCCCCCACTCGACGAACGGGAGCTGCGGGCCGGGAGCCTTGAAGTACACGATCGTCTCCCGCGTAGGACGAACGTCGAGTTCTATCCCAGCTCGTTCGAGCAATGGTTTTGCCCACGCGCCAGCGGTGACTACACAGCTATCGACTTCAATCTGCTCGTCGTCGACCATGAGAACAACGCCGCCCGACCCATTGTCGAGCTCTTTCACAAGACGCTGCTCCTCGATGGTCGCTCCACGAGCCCGAGCGGTATCGGCGAAAGCCCGCCACGCGCGATCGGCTGCGATCACAGCGGCATCCGGTTGATACAAGACCGTGTCGGTCGGATCGAATCGGATCGAGGGCCATCGCGCTCGCGCTTCTCTCCCGCCGACGATCTCGCAGGCGGCTCGATACTTGTCAAGCGCTCTAACGTTGTGCTCGAGTCCCTCGCCCATGTCGAGCCCACCCGTCCTGCGGAACAAAGACGTTCGGGCCTCGATCTCGAGGTCGCGCCACAACGGCAACGCCTTTTGGGCCATACGGACATACTGAGATTCCCGATAACTGAAGCGGAAGATGCGCGCGGCCCCGTGGCTCGAACCGCGGGCGTGTCCTACTTCGAATCTTTCGAAAACGATCGTCTTGGCGCCGCGACCGGCGAGGCTGCGCGCAGTCGCGGCCCCCATGACGCCACAACCAACGACCGCGACGTCGAACGTTCGCACCCGGCGAGTCTAGAAGCGGGTCTGGGGACTACTGATTGGAGAAGATGATCTCGCGAATCTGCTGATCTATCGAGTACTGCTGGTCTTCCAACGGGCGGGCCGGTTCGTCCGCAGTGCCTTGCAAGACCTTGTCCGCGAGGGCAACAGAGCGCTCGTTGATCCCGCCGTAGCCGATCAGGGTGTAGGCGCTCGCTGCATCGGGGATCTGCTTCCACTCGACCGGCATCGTCATGCAGCCGATGCAGAACGGGTTGGCGCCGGGGCCGAACTCGGTGTGATCTGGGGGCCGCGGGTCGCCCGACCAGTGAATGTCGCCATCGTCTTTGCCTTCAGCCGGTCGCGCCTCGGCCGTGTGGAAGAAGAGCGTCTTCAACTCGTCGAGCGTGAGCTTGCCGTCGGCGAGAGGTCCCTTGCCCACCAGTCCGGCCGGGCCCTGCGCAACGACGCCGTCGTGCCATCCGGTGGAAGTGTCGCCGAGGATCTCGCGAGCTTGCTTGATGACCGCGGCCGCACCCCCTGCCGCATAAGGCGAAGCTGCGCTGGTGCAGCACGATTCCGGGTCGGGCTTCATCGCACCGTTGTCGTGGAAGTTCGCGGCGTACCCCGAATAAGCGTCTGCGACGACATGCGGAGGAGCTCCAGCCCACAGCGTCATCTTGCCGTTGTCGTCACCTCCGACCAGGACCACGCCGGGAGCACCAGTCGAAAGGATGTAGGTCGGCGTTGGAGCGAATCCGGTCGCAAATGCGGCGCCGTTGCCGGATGCGGCGAGCGTCAGCATCTTCTTGGCGGCGTACTTGAACGCGCCGCCGACAGATGGGATGGGGGCGGGCGCAAGGCTGAGCCACGAGTTCGTCTGAACGTCGATCCACCCTTGGTCGGCCGCCCACTTGACACCGTTCGCGCCCAGGCCTTCGATCTCGACGATCTTTGCATCGGGGTCGAGGGAGTGTGGGTCGCCCGCCGCACGCGACGCAGTCATCGTTCCGTGACCGAGGTCATCGAGGATGCGGTGCTCTTGACAGTCGCCCTGGAACTCTCCCGAAACGATCGGGATCTCGGTGACGTTAGGGCAGTTCGTTCCGCCGGCACCGAGCGAGATCGCACCGATGATCCGAGTCCCGGGGATCCAGTAGAGCTTGCCGGGCTGGACCTGCGCCCACACCGCGGCGTCTTTCTTCACTGCGTCGTCGTACGGGAGATTCAGGTGCAGATGAAGTGCCGGCGTTGCCTTCGGGTAGCCGGGGATGTACGTCGCAGGGTCCTTGAATGCTTCGGGGGAGTTGTCGCGAAAGGCGATGCTGTACGGGTTGATCCCGCTATCGATGATGGCGACGACCGTGTGGACTTTCGGCGCGGCCTTTGCATAGGCAGCCGAAGGAACCATCGCCGGAGCCACGGTCGCTACGACCAGCCCGGCAAATACCGCCACGGAAAACGTTCTTGGCCCGCGCATCAGCGAGAACTATTCGCCGCCGCGAGTGCCGTGTCCTCCTTCCGCCTCGCGACGCAATACGAGAGTGGCAGGCGTGCCGGTCGGACGGGCTTGAATTGCTATATGTAGGTGCTGTAGACACGGCTTCCCGAGCCGGCAGTTTTGCCGACGAGCTGCTTGACCGTGGGGACGAGAGCTCCGAGTCCCGATTTCGGTACGAAGGCATCGGCCCACGACGTGTCGTCGCCCGCGGTCAGGCATCCAGAGATTCCGATGATCGGAACATCGATCGACCTGCGGAGATAGCGCGCGCCCGTGCGACCGTTCATCCACGGGAGGTTGAAGTCGAGCACTACTACATCGGGTTGAATCCGTCTTGCCTGGAACGTTCCCTCTGCGGCGTCTTTGGCCTCGTAGATCTCACCGAAATCTCCGCTGTCCGACAGCAGTCGCCGGACGAGACGCCGGATCTGGTCATCGTCATCCACTATGAGGACACGGGGTTTCATCGTTTCCCTCCTAACGAGCGATCTGTACGCATGCTTCTCTTGCCAGCTGTTATCGGCGGCGTCCGCGCGATGCGTGATCCCCAACTCGGATGGATTTCGCGTAGGCATCCGCTCGGCTTTTTCGCGATATCGCCGGTTCGAGGACTAGTCCCGTGCCGAAAAGTAGCAAATGCTCTTTTTACGTATTTGCTCCGCCGCGCTTACGCCCGAAGCTAAATGAGGAGGGCTGCCTCGAAACGCGGCTGCCCGCGGGGTGAGGTTGTGGAGGGTCTATGACGCCTTTTAAAGGGCGTTCGGGGGAACCTGACGCGGAGTCGACCGTGAGTAGTGCGCGCGGTCACGATTCGATCGTTCCAGAGCGCGTACCGATCTTGGTGGTCGAAGACGACGTGACCAGCCGTCGCTTAGCAAGCCGCATCCTTCGGTCCGATGGTCACCTGACCGTCGAAGCGGGGACGGTCGCCGAAGCCCGCGACTTGCTGAAGACGATCGATTGCGGCATGGCTCTCCTCGACATGAATCTGCCCGACGAGTCCGGCATGAGGTTCCTCGCGGAGCTCAGAGGCACCCACCCTGCCGTCGCGAGCATCATGGTCACGGGAGAGGATCGCCGCGAGCTCGCCGAGGCGGCCCTGGAGCACGGCGCTTACGGCTACATCATGAAGCCTTTCTCCAGGAACGAACTTTTGATCCAGGTTTCGAACGGGCTTCGTCGCCGCCGGCTCGAGCTCGAGCAACGGTCGACACAGGTTCAGCTCGAACGCATCGTCGAAGAACGCACGCGGGAGCTTTGGAACAGCAACATCCAACTTGTTCAGCGAGAAGAGCAACTGCGGCTCGCGAACGAAGAGACCATCCAGCGGTTGGCTCTTGCCTCGGAATTCCGCGACGACGACACCGCGCGCCATGTGAAGCGGGTAAGTGAGTATTCAGCGCTGATTGCTCGTCTTGTCGGCTTCGACGGCGAACAGGTGTCGCAGTTGCGACTGGCCAGTGTGTTGCACGACGTCGGCAAGATCGGTGTTCCTGACGACATCCTCCGCAAGCCGGGCGCCTTGACAGACCTGGAAAGGCGAGAGATGCAGAAGCACACCGACATCGGTCACAAGATCCTCGCCGACTCACATTCGGAGCTACTCGATGTTGCCGCATCGATCGCGCTTACACATCACGAAAGGTGGGATGGTCACGGGTATCCGCGCGGCTTGGGAGAGACCGATATCCCCTTGCCGGGCAGGATCACGGCCGTCGCCGACGTCTTCGACGCCCTCAGCACGGATCGCGTTTATCGCAAGGCTTACTCGTTACCGGTAGCGGTAAGCATCATGAAGGACGGCTGCGGCACGCAGTTCGATCCTGAAGTGCTAGGCCTTTTCCTTGGGTCACTT
>JALZGD010000071.1:1825-4296 GCA_030861205.1 Actinomycetota bacterium | reverse complement strand
ATCAAAGAAGCGCACGGAGAAGCGCCGCCTCTCGACGTACCCGTCGGCTGCTAACCGAGCGGAAATCGAAGCTCAGCGAGCGCGGTCGAGAGCTCGTTGATCCGCTTCTTGTCAACGATCGCGTCTGCCCAGATCGGCTTCTCTAACGACGTCCCCGAAATAGCTATCAACCGGGTATTGGGAAGGTGAGTCTTGAGTGCCGTCACTGCCAGGCCCCCACTCGTGCCCGGCAGCATCGTGTCCACGATTGCGAAGTCCGGTCTCAGGCGTCGAGTCGCATTCAATCCCTCGACGGCGTCGGTGAATTCACCCACGACGCTAAAACCGGCGTCCTCTAACAATGCGACGACCTCGCGACGTACGTCGTCGTCGTCGTCGACGACTACGACGGTTCCCCGTCGCTCTTGCCAACGGCCCGTAGCGCGTGAATCTTTCTCATCGAGCGCTTCCCGGGCTGCGATCCGCAACTGTCCAGATGTGAACGGTTTCATCAGTAACTTGTGATCGACCTGGAAGTATCCACGTCGCGCGATCAAGTCTTCACTGTATCCAGACATCAAGAGAACCTTCACATCTGGCTTCAGCCGTTGCACTCTCGCGGCCAGGTCGTGCCCCGAAATCGTTGGCATGACGACGTCTGTTAACAACAGATCGACCGGGTGCGTCGCAGCAAGAGCTTCGGCATCCTCGGGCGACGCGGCGCAAATGACGGAAAAGCCCGCCGCCTCCAAGGCCCTCTGGGCAACTCGCGCAACGGCCGGTTCGTCGTCCACGATCAGGATCGTTTCCGTGCCGTCGCTCGCGGCGGCCCCGTCTCCTTCCGATTCGTCGGCCGTAAGCGGCGCCTCGGTAGCGGGGAGGTAGATCTGAAACGTCGAGCCGAGACCGGGTTCTGAATAAACGACGATGGTCCCACCGGCATTCGCGACGATTCCGTGGACCGTCGCAAGTCCCAACCCCGTCCCGAGCTCGCGCGGCTTCGTCGTGACGAACGGCTCAAATATCTCTTCCCTGACAGTCTCTTCGATCCCCGTTCCCGTGTCTGAAACCGCAACGGAGACATACGGGCCGGGACTTAGCCCCGGATGCTGCTGCACCATCGCTTCGTCAACGATGACGTTCTTTGTTTGGATGGACAAGCGTCCCCCTGTCGGCATCGCGTCCCTGGCATTGACCGCCAAGTTCAAGAGGACCTGCTCTGCGTGAACCGGGCTGACTTCGGTGCGCCACAGCTCTTCGTCGAGCGCTACATCGAGTTCGATGTCTTCTCCGAGCGTTCTCTCGAGCAGACGCCGCGTCGTGTTGACGATCTCGTTGAAATCGATGACCTCCGGCGTAACGAAGTCTCGACGCGAGAAGGTCAATAGTTGTCGAACCAGCGCGGTCGCCCGCTCCGACGCCGCGCGAGCCTCGAGAAGATCGCGCCTGACCTTCTCATCTATGTCGGCTTCTACCGCGAAGTCGATGTAGTTGAGTATCACCGACAGCAGGTTGTTGAAGTCGTGCGCAATACCGCCGGTCAACCTACCGATCGATTCGAGCTTC
The DNA here is from genome assembly GCA_030861205.1 of Actinomycetota bacterium. Classification (GTDB taxonomy): domain Bacteria; phylum Actinomycetota; class CADDZG01; order CADDZG01; family WHSQ01; genus JALZGD01. The sequence goes on along the minus strand of JALZGD010000071.1, from coordinate 2,751 downwards.
TGGGCTTCGGATAGCTGCCGCTCCATGTTCCGTCGCACGGTGACGTCGGTCACCAGCGTTTGGATGCCCGACATGCCACCCGCGCTGTCCGAGATCGGAACCATGTTGAGCGACACCCAGATCTCACGACCGTCCCTCCGCCGAAGCTCGATCTCGAGACCGTCGACGATGCCTTCACTCCGTAGGATGTTGAGTAGCTCGCTGCGCACGGTAGGACTCGTATAGAAATCACTCGCACGCGCTCCGGCGGCCTTCAATTGCTCGGCAGAGTCGAATCCCAGGATGTTGGCTAGCGCCTGATTGGCCTCGAGGATCAGCCCATCAACCCCCGTGATGGCGATCCCCTGTGCGGATCGTTCGAAGATCGCACGGAACCTTTGCTCTGCTCGCAGCAGCGCCTGCCGGGCGCGTTTTTCTTCTGTCACGTCGCGGCCGATCGTCGAGGCGCCGATGACCTCGCCGTGCATATTCCGTATCGGCGAGATCGTGAGACGCACGTCGACGCGCCGGCCTGATTTCGTCAGGCGTTGAGTTTCGAGGTAGCGGATCCGTTCATTCCTCATGACCCGCTGCAGAATGTCCTGCTCCTCGCCGTGCAGCTCGTCCGGGATGATGATGGCTATGTTTTGCCCCACGACTTCATCCGGGGAGTACCCGTAGAGCTGCTGCGCCCCGCGATTCCACGACAAGATCGTCCCGTCCGGATCCTTACTGAGGATGACGTCGTCCGAGTCGGCAACGATCGCCGCGAGTAGATCAGCGGACTCGAGCATGAGCATCGACCCCTCGCCGAGCGGACTTTGGAGCCTCGACTAACTAGACTCTTCGGTCTAGTTAACTAAGCATGTAACGCGCCGCTGAGCATGTCAAACCAGAGGCTCTGGATCAGCCCTTCTGGGGCTTCGACACCGCCTTCAGGCAGGTGT
>JALZGD010000071.1:921-1815 GCA_030861205.1 Actinomycetota bacterium | reverse complement strand
GGCAGGTGTCGTCGCCCACCCTGTGCTCGGGGGCCACTGCCCGGAAGGTTCCGGCGTGCCCGGCAGTGAGCGTGTAGCCGCCCGACTTGCTCGTGCGACCGGAGTCGACCGTCTTCCAGTGCGCGCCCCTCTTCTTCTGGAGCTTGACCGGGACCTTCTTTCTGCAGGCATCGAAGCCGTCCTTGACCGAGACCTTGCCCGTGGCGGTGCGGTGCTCGATGCCGAGCGAGATCGTCCGGCCATGCTTCTTCTGAGACGTCGGGGGAGGCGGCGACGACGACGGCGCCGCCGATCCGTTCGAGTGCGGGTCGGGCTGCGCCAGTTGGAAATCGGCCGAGCTGTTGTTGGTGTCGTCCTCCGCCTCGAGCTTGCTCGGGTCGCCCGCCGAGATCTTGCGCTGCATCGCGCTGCCGGGCGGGATCCCCGTACTGGGAGCGAAGGGGTTGCCTGCGTCGTCGGCAGGTCCGTTGTAGCTGCCCCACGACGCGCAGTCGACCGGTGGCGTCTGATCCGTAGCCCAGCAGACTTTGCCGCCCGCCGCGGTCAATACCGGAGTCATCGCGAGATCCGCGGTCACGCCGAACTGTGACTCGGCTTGCGGCGTAGCGAGCAGCACGTACGACTGGTCTGCGGCGTTAGAGACGATGCTCGTGAACGTGAAGTCGCCGACGTCTTTTCCCGTCGCGTCGTATGCAGTCAGCTTGTGACCTGCGAGGAAGATCTGGTTCGCCGAATAGAACTGCAACTCGACGTACTGAGACATGGGATCGGTGGCGGAGCCTGCGTAGACCTCGCGCACCTTTATGAGGTGGAACGTCGCGGCCGCGGGCGGTGCCCATACCGCCATGAATCCGGCGGCGAGTGTCGCGACCATCACGATGTAGAGCGTTGTCC
>JALZGD010000071.1:0-911 GCA_030861205.1 Actinomycetota bacterium | reverse complement strand
CCCCCTCACAAAGTCGACTTTGTCTCTATACGGCGGCCGGGGCCGGAAGGATGGAGCAGCCGCCGCGGCTACTCTTTCGCCCATGCCGGAGCTCCACGATCTCGATGCAACGGCGCAAGCAGAGCTCGTCGCCAAAGGCGAGGTCAAGCCCGTCGAGTTGGTAGAGCATGCGATCGAGCGCATCGAAGGGCTCAACCCGAAGCTGAACGCCGTCATCCATCCGCTTTTCGACAAGGCCCTCGATGCCGCTGCGGCCGGGCCCGTGGGGCCGTTCGCAGGCGTGCCCATGGTGGTGAAGGACCTGGACGGGCACACCGCCGGCGATCCCTTCCATTGCGGGATGCGTTTTCTGAAGGAAGCCGGATGGGTCGAGCAAGAAGACTCGTACTCACACGCGAAGTTGCGCAACGCAGGATTCGTGTTCGTCGGCAAGACGAACTGCCCCGAGCTGGGGCTCATCCCGACGACGGAACCTGAGGCGTACGGCCCTACACACAATCCGTGGAAGCTCGGTCATTCACCGGGTGGCTCGAGCGGCGGAACGGCGGCGGCCGTGGCCAGCCGGATGGTTGCGACGGGAACGGCGGGTGACGGGGGTGGATCGATACGGATCCCCGCCAGTGAGTGCGGGCTCATTGGGTTGAAACCGTCGCGCGGCCGCGTTTCGCTGGGTCCCGATCTAGGAGAGGCGTGGCACGGCTTCGTCGTGCGCGGAGTGTTGACTCGTTCGGTGCGCGACGTCGCAGCGATTCTCGACGTGGAAAGTGGCGAGATGCCGGGCGATCCCTACACGGCTCCCCCATTCCAACGGCCACTCGTAGACGAAGTTGGTGCAGACCCCGGCCGCCTGAAGATCGGTCTGCGCACGACGGCCTTCGCCGATGCCACTCCTACGCATCCGGCGTGCGCGG
>JALZGD010000070.1:5908-9906 GCA_030861205.1 Actinomycetota bacterium | reverse complement strand
AACTTCCAGGTCTTGCCCGCGTCTGACGACGCGTGGAAGTACGACTGGTTGTACTGGGTGTTGGGGACGCCAGAGGGGTCGCAGATGAAGAGGTGGGAGGCATCGGTCGGGTCGACGGCAAGGCTCGTCTCGCGATGAGCGAGCGTGTTGCTGACGAGCGAAGGCTTCTCCCATACGTGCCGGTTCGCGCGGCTCGCCGAGCCGGCGGGAGCCATCAGGATCCCGGCCGCCACGCCTGCAGTGACCAACCAGACGAGCTTCTTGCTTTTCATGTCATCCCCTCGATCGATCACGGCGGCAGACCCCGCGGCCCCGCCAGTCCTCGGTGGAAGGTTCGATGCGGGCGGCGCGATTCCTGGTCGTCTGGTCGATCGGGGTCGACCGAATCTCATTAACCCCATCTGACGCAGGAGCTAACACGAGAGCACTCTTGTAGCGAGCTTCAGAAAGCTGTTTTCAACTCCGGTTCCCGCCTGCCGATTTGTTAATCGGAGGCAGCGGATCGCCTCGGACACGCCCGAACCGTCCGGATGCTGACTCCTAGATAAAGGCAAACCCGTCGTGAGGCGGGGACGCAAAGCGAGGGGCCTCGGTGCGGCGAGGCAGCCCGGCTACCAAAAGGAAAACAGCATGCCTACCGCACCACGCCGCACAATCGCATCGATCGTCGCAGTCGTCACCGTGGCTCTCACGGGATCGATCTTCGCGACGGCCAACGCCTCCGGCACCGGGCTGAAGAGGGCCCCGAGCCACGACTTAGTGGTCGTGACCGCCAACCTCGACGAGGTCTTCGTCCCTCAGGACGTCGCCCACGGGCACGACATGCTCGTGTTCGCACACCGGGTGCGGTTCGGCGTGTCTTCGGCCCCCGACGTCGTTTTGCTTCAAGAGGTCACGAGGTCAGTGGCGAAAGAGGTCGCGATGCGCCTGAGCCGCGAGATCGGAAAGAAGTACGTCGTCGCCGTCGCTCCGGGCCCGGTCGCGTGGCATCAGGTCGGCGACAAGATGTTCGCGACGGAAACGGCCATCTTGCTGAACAGCTCGACGATGAGGCGGCTGGGACGCGGTGGATACATCACCAACACCTACGCGGCAAAAGACACAGCCCCGGGGATCCCCAATACGCGTAAGGGGGTCGCCTATGCCCTCGCCCAGCAACGATCGACGGGAACGAAGTACGCCTTGGCGAGCCTTCACTTCGTGCCGAACTGGAACTTCAGCAGCCATGACGTGAGCTACGAGTACAAGAGGCAGTGGTCGGCCCGGGTCGCACACATCGTGAAGACGAAGTACCCGACGGCCGTCCCCATCATCGGCGGCGACTTCAACAGTCCGCGCTGTCTCAACAAGTCGAGCGAGGATTGCATCCAGGCGCCCTTCTGGCGCCTGATGACGTCCGGGCTCCATTTCTCGGACACCCTCTACGCATATGGCCAGCAGATCGGCATGGGTCACGTTCCCGCTAAGCCCGGCGTCGATTTCATCTTCACCAAGGCGGGGACGACGGCAGCCGGCTCGGACTACACCTACACGGACCAGAACGGGGCGGATCCGCAGAAGTTCTACTCGGACCACCAGTTCCACTGGGCACAGATCCACGCCGGCAAGTAAGTCGAGCGCGGCGGAGTCGCCTCGCTGCGGTCCCGGGCGTCGGCCCGAAGTCGTGTAACGCGCTCAAAACATAGATGTAACGCTGCCTTATCGCAGGCGATACGGCATCGAAATCTCGCCTTCCTACGATGCGCGAAAGCTCACTTCCCAAAGGAGGGCCTCGCGCGCATGCGTCGACTTGGTCGATTCAAAGAGAAGGACGTTCAGCGTCGGTTCGCCGTCCTCTTGGGCGGAAAGATGCTCGGGGTGACGCTGATCCTCGCCGCGATGTGGGGATTCAACGCCTTCCTGGGCGGCGCCCCCGCGCTCGCACAAACCCCAGGGCACACTGCGAACGACCTGATCAATCCGATCAACACCATCTGGGTCTTGATCACGGCCTTCCTAGTGTTTTTCATGCAGGCGGGATTCATGGCGCTCGAGGCCGGTTTCGCCCGTTCTCGCGAGTCCGTGAACATCATGCTCGAATGTGTCTTTGACACTTGCCTTTGCGGCATCGCGTACTGGGCTATCGGTTTCGCGTTCCAATTCGGAGCCGGCAACGGTCTGATCGGACACCAGTACTTCTTCCTGCAGGGGATCCCGCAGGTCTACGGATCGACCGGCGTCGCCTTCCTCGCGTTCTTCCTGTTCCAGTTCGCTTTTGCGGATACCTGCTCCACGATCACGTCGGGTGCAATGATCGGCCGGACGAGCTTCAAAGGCGACATCTGGTACAGCGCCGTGGTGTCGGCGCTCATCTACCCGATCTTCGCTCACTGGGTTTGGGGACCGGGTGGTTGGCTCGGCGGGATGACACCGCACGCCCTGAGCAGCTTCACCAACGGCACGGTGTTTCGCGACTTCGCGGGGTCGACGGTCGTGCACACCGTTGGGGGATTCATAGCGCTGGCGGGAGCGATCGTCCTCGGCCCCCGGATCGGCCGGAAGTTCAAAAGGGACGGTGGCGGCCCACTGCCACCGCACGACCTGAACATCGCAGCGATCGGGACGGTGATCCTCTGGTTCGGCTGGTACGGGTTCAACCCGGGCTCGACGTTGTCGGCACTGGACTACGCGGGGATCGGCCGAGTCGCTGCGAACACGACACTGGCCGCCTGCGCCGCGGGGTTGGTTGCGATGTGTTGGGTCTATCCCCGATCGAAGAAGTACGACCTTGGAATGGCGTGCAACGGACTGCTGGGGGGACTGGTCGCAATCACGGCCCCGTGTTACTGGGTGTCGCCGTTCGCCGCCGTCGTGATCGGCGCGATCGCCGGCATCGTCGTACCGCTCGGCGTCGATCTTCTCGAACACTTACGTATCGACGACCCGATCGGTGCGGTAGCGGTGCATGGATTCGCAGGCATCTGGGGGACCCTCAGTCTGGGACTCTTCGCATCCGGAACGTTCGGCATCCCAACGCCGGACGGGGTAGATCGGACCACGCTGGTGAGGGGGTTGTTCTACGGCGGCGGCTTTGATCAGTTGAAGGCCCAGTTCATCGGAAGCCTTACCTGCGTGATCGTGGTCTTCGCAGTCGCTATGGCCGTGATGTTGATCGTGAAAGCAACGGTGGGCCTGCGCCTCTCGCGAGACGGTGAGCTCGAAGGGATCGACCTCTACGAGCACGGCACTCCTGCGTACCACGTCGAGTTCGGCCAGGGCATGACCTACACGACGTTGCTCGGCGCCGGCAGGATCCCACCGCCTGACGAATCGACGTACGCGGCGTCTCCGCCGCCCCCAGCAGTAGAGGATGCCGTTACCCGATGAAGTTCTGTGAGGAGGCGCAATGTTCGTGGTGACTGCGGTCGTCAAGCCGTTCAAAATCGAGGAGATCAAAGACGGGCTGCGCGGCGCGGGAGTGCTCGGGATGACGGCAAGCGAGGTGCAGGGTTATGGCCGTCAAGGTGGGAAGAGCGAGACCTTCCGTGGTGGCGAGTATTCGGTCAGCTTCGTGCCGAAAGTGAAACTAGAGGTACTGGTCGATGACGCGGACGTCGACAAGATCATCGACATCATTGCAACGACGGCCAAGACCGGAAAGATCGGAGACGGCAAGATCTGGGCGACGGAGGCTCCGCGCGTGATGCGCGTTCGTACGGGTGAAGTGGGTGCCGACGCGCTCTGAGCTCTGCAAGGCAACATCCGCAAGGTGATCACGGGGGCACGGACGTCACGAGTTTGCGTGATGTCCGTGCCTCGCTGCTATCGGACCCTTTGCTACGAGGACGACGCTTCTGCCATAGCTACAGCGACTTTGTAGATCTGTGGCTGCGCGAGCTGTTCGCCGCAGCCGCGATCGACGCCACAACGAGCCGCGGGATTGTCCTGGTTGCCATAGGCGGTCTTGGGCGTCGTGAGCTTGCTCCGGGAAGCGATCTCGATCTGCTCCTGATCCATGA
>JALZGD010000070.1:5612-5898 GCA_030861205.1 Actinomycetota bacterium | reverse complement strand
ATCGCCGACGCCATCTGGTATCCGATCTGGGATGCGGGCCTGCAACTCGATCACAGCGTGCGGACGTTGCGGCAGACGAAAGAGGTCGTTCTCGGAGACGTCAAGTCCGCTCTGAGCCTTCTGAACGGTCGGGTCATTGCGGGTGACGGTCGTTTGGGGACGGCCGTTTTGGAACAGGCGCGCGAGCTGTGGAAGCACAAGCCTCGGGCGTCGCTCGCACGGTTGCGCGAGAGCCTCGAAGAACGCTGGTCGCAGCACGGCGAACTAGCTTTCCTGCTCGAGCCCG
>JALZGD010000070.1:0-5602 GCA_030861205.1 Actinomycetota bacterium | reverse complement strand
AAGCTTTCGCGCGGTGGGCTGAGGGATTTCGAGGCGCTGCAAGCAGCCACTATCGCAGTGCCATCCGTCGCCGAATACGTCGCAGACGTGCGAACCAACGATGCCCACGACGAACTCCTTGACGTACGTGTCGCGCTGCAGGCAACTACAGCACGACGCGGGGATCGGCTCATCCTCGAAGAGCAGGACGCCGTCGCTCGCCGTCTTGGGGTCGCCGATGCCGACGAATTACTTCGTGCGATTGCCGGCGCTGCAAGACGGATCTCGTGGATCACCGACCAGGTGTGGTCGCGGATCTGGTCGTCGTTCGCGAAACGAGCCAACAACGTTCGGAAGATCGAGCCCGGGCTGGCGATCCGCGGCAAACAGCTGTTCCTCGACGGAACGATCGATCCGCGTCGCGATGACGCCTTGGCGTTTCGTGCTGCGGCGGCTTCCGCTCGCACTGGGTTCCCGCTGTCTGCGACCACGCTTGCGAAGTTGGAGGCAGATGCCCGCCCTTCGACGGAACCCTGGCCCGACAGGACGCGTGACGCGCTCGTCGATCTCCTCGTGTGCGGTCACCGTGCTGTTCCGTTGCTCGAAACGCTGGATCACATCGGCGTGCTGGGTCGCTACATCAAGGAATGGTCGTTGGTCCGAAGCAGACCGCAGCGCAACGTCTATCACCGCTTTACGGTTGATCGTCATCTGTACGAAGCGGCGGCCGGCGCCGCCGCTTTCACCCGCGACGTCCATCGTCCCGACCTACTTCTCATTGCTGCTCTGTTGCACGACATCGGGAAGGGGTTGCCCGGCGACCACACCGATAACGGTGCGCGGCTCGTGCCTGATATCGGACGACGCATCGGCTTGGACGAAACAGACGTGTCACTCCTGACGTCGCTCGTACGGAACCATCTGCTGTTGGCTGAAGTCGCGACGCGTCGAGACCTCGGTGACCCCGCGACGATCGAGGGCGTCGCGGCGCGGGTTGCGACGATCGAACAGCTCGACCTTCTGGAAGCGTTGACGAAGGCGGATTCACTAGCAACCGGTCCGAGTAGTTGGACCGACTGGAAAGCGAACCTGATCAACGAGCTCGTCGTCAAAACGAAAGGATTCCTTCGAGGAGAGGCGGACGTCACATCAGCTCTCGAGCTCACGGACGAACAGCGCGCCCTGATGCGAAGCGGCAAGTTGCGCGTGCTCGTTGAGGGCCACAAAGTGTCGGTTGCCGCGCCCGATAGACGAGGCCTTCTCGCGACGGTGTCGGGCGTGCTCGCGGCGAGAGGTCTTTCCGTGCGAGCCGCCACCGGTGTCAGCGAGGACGGCATGGCCCTCGAGATCTACGACGTCGACGTGACCGGGCGCAGCGAGCTCGATTGGACCGCCATCAAGTCGGACGTGCTGCGGGCGTTCGAAGACGAGGAGTTCTTGGAATCGAAGTTGAGGCAGCGGGTGAGGACGCAACAGGCGCCACGAAAGGTACAAGCGGCGCCTCCCGTACCGCCGCGAGTGCTCTTCGACAATGACTCGACGCCCCGCGCGACGATCATCGAGGTCCGGGCGCCCGACGGCGTCGGAGTGCTCTCGAAGATTGCCCGAGCGCTGACGGAGCGGCGCTGCGACATCGACGTCGTTCGTGCGCTCACACTCGGTCGCGAGGTGGTCGACACTTTCTACGTGACGCGGGATCACCGGAAGATCGAGGCACCAACCGAGCTCGCCAGGATCGAAGAAGGGATCCTTTCGGCTCTGACCTGAGCTCAGGGGCCTTCGAATCGCTGCCGATAAACCTCAGATGAAGGCTTTAGTCATCGCCGCGGTTGTGATCGCAGGTCTCGGCACGGGATGCGCCGCCCAGACTGCCGGCGTCGTGGATCAATCGAATAAGGCATCGATGGTGCAGATGACCGCGACCTTGCAGAGCGCCGGCGTCGCCGAAGACGATTACTACGGACTGAACAACACGTACACGTCCGACGTCGGGGCGCTAATGGCCGACGGCTTGAACATCCCGCGCGAGGTCAAGTTGACGATCCCGTATGCGGATCCCTCCGGCTACTGCCTCGAGGCGGGCGGCGGCGTCACCTCGTCGTCGACGTGGCACATGAAAAGCGAACAGCAAGTGCCGATCCCGGGAGGTTGCGGCTAAGCGCATCGCGCTGCGGGCGGGTCCGCGGCGACGTTAGTCTTCGCCGGCATGGACCCGCAGAGATTCGATCCGGACTTGCTCGACCCCATTGATCCCTTTGAGATCGACGACGGCAACCTGCCGCATCTCGGACGATGGGAAGGGATCACGCCCGACGATCTTCTCGAGGCATGGCGCGGCGAGCCCCGCTTGTTCCTGTCCCCCGAGGGCTACCCCGCAGATTGGGACCTGGTCTCAGAAGTTGCGAGCGTCGGCACGATCGTTGTCCCACTGATGCGCGCGAAGAGTGGCGATGCGAGCAAGGCGCGTCCGATCACTGTGTTCCGTGCAAATCTTCGAACCCAAGCCCGATATCTGACACAGCTATGAGCCCGGACACCAAGGCAAATCAGCCTGTGGCAGGCGGTCCCGCCGACGACGGTTTGGCCAGCGTGTACGACCCGAATGCGTACGTCGTCCAGGGAACCGCGATCATCCCGCTTCACAAGCGTCCGTCGGGTGGGTCGCGCCAGGTCTCGACGTCGGATGAGGCCGAACTCCGATCGAGGCCGGCAGAGCCCGAGCCGGTGGCGGAGGAACAAACGTTGCCCGAGCGGATCGCCGAGCAGATCGCGGCTGAAGTCGCAGCCGAGGTCGCGCCCGAGCGGGGCGTGTCGGAATCCGAATCCGCCGATGCCGCGGTTGCCGGGCCGGCGGCCGACACGTTTGAAGCAGAGGCCGACGATGTCGCGGAACCGGCGCAGGTCGAGCCCGATGTCGCCGAGCCCGATACGGGGGCGATCACCCCACCCGCCGAATCGCACCGCCTCGCGCGCCGGGGGCCGCGCCGCGTGAACGAGGGCGCGCTCTATCGAGCTCGCGAGTTCGAAGCCGTGCACGCCGAACGCCGCGAGTCGATGACGCGTCGCACGCACATCCTTGCCTTTGGGATCGCCGGATTCGCCGTTCTTCTCGGGGGAGGAGCGGTAGCGAGCGGGCTTGCCGACTCGCGGTCGATCCTCGTCGGCACGTTCTGCTTCGGTGCACCGTTGCTCCTACAGCTGATCGTGTCGGTCTGGCTCGAGGAATCGATCCGCGCCGTGCGGGCTCAGGACTACCTCACGGGTCTCGAGGCCGCTATCAACGAGCATCTCGAGCACGCGTCGGTGGGGTTCGAGACGTGGTTACGTCGTCCTCATTCGAAACTCGAATTGCCGTTCAGGTGGATCGCGGACTTCGCCGTCGTACTGTCGCTCGCCGTCGCCGTGATTGGGTGGGAGAGCGCTCACCTCTCCGGAATCGATTTCCTATGGGCCGTGCTGCTGCCTGCGGTGATCGCGGTGGCCGGGCGTGTGTGGGCCGAGCAGACGCTCAAGCATCTCGAAAACGAGTCGCGGCGCCGCATCAGACTCGATCCGTAGATCTAGAGAGTTACGCGCCTGCAGTCGCGGCGTACTCCTATCTGAGACTGCCGACGGCGTAGCGGTCGCGACCACTGCACAGGAGTGGCCGAACGCGCGCCGAATGTGTACGGCAACGATCGTCGAATCGAGGGGAAGCCCGTGAAGCGCATATTGGCCGCGGCGGTCACCGCGGTGGTCATCGGAAGCCTGGTTGGGGCAGCCCCCGCACAGGCTTCGGGTGGTCGCAATGGTGCAGTTGCGAACGCCGTCGTGTCACTCGTGGACACCGGTATCAACCCTTATCACCAGACTTTCCGCGATCACAGCGCACGTGCCTATCGCTATCCGGGAACGTACATCCCCGGGTATCCCAAAGGTGCAACGGCGCTTCGCCTGACGCTCGACGCTCCGGACTATTGGAGCGCAGTGCACGCGGACTGCGAGCGGGTCTGGTCGAAGATCCAACCGGGCAAGCTGTACTGGATCCCCGGCACGAAGATCATCGGTGCGATCACGTTCAGCAAGCCCGACAAACTCGATTGCAACGCAGCCAAACCTGCCGCCGAGGGCCACATCCTCGATGCGCAAGGCCACGGGACGATGACGTCGTCGCGTGCGACCTCGGTCGATTACGGCGCGCGCCCTGAGTGTCGAACGGTCATGGTGCAGATGCCCACCAGTGTCAACCTCCTCGATCCCGGCCCGTCGTCCGATCCCGCTATCTCTGCGATCAAGTGGGCGGCCAACAACGCAGGCTGGATCGATGCACAGTCGAACTCGTGGGGTCCGATCGTCCCGCTGTGGGATCCAACGGGCCAAGCGGGCCTCTTGGGAGCCAGCCCGAAACTCGTGCGCGCGGTCGAGGAGGTGTCGCAGAAGCACCTTGCGTTCTGGGCATCGGGGAACGGCGCTGCATTCCGTGGGGGGGCAGTGGGCCACCCGACGTTGCTCACGCCTCACCTGACGCCTTCGGCGATCATTGTCGGGGGCATCGACTCCGGCTACATGAATACGTGGCCGGGCTTCCCACCTGATGTCGTTTCGGACTCGTGCGACTCGTGGGCCGCGTACTTCGACTCGACAACAAAGTCGGATGGAACCGTAGGTTCGGGCACGTCTGCTGCAACACCGTTCGCAGCGGGGGGAGCGGCGCGCATCCTGCTCGATGCTCGCCGGATCCTCGGCGACACATCGACCGGCGTCCACGATGGAGTCGTCGCGAGAGGACCGTTCGGGCTCGTTCCCAAGGGCCCGTTGGTCGACGGCAAATTCACGCTCGAGGAGTGGAAGCGGCTGCTTTACGTTACGGCTACGCCGAGGCCGAAAGCTCAACACGAGGACGGCCCCGCATGCGGGCCGACTGATGCCCCGTACGGTCCGACGCCCGTCAAGTGGACGGATGTTCCCGACGGCTACCCCGAGTATCTCCAGATCGGCTACGGAGCGGTAGACGACCCGGCCATGGCTCTCGCCGAGAAGGTTCTCGCCGGCCAGGCCGACGCTCCCGATCGGTCCGCGACCGACCAGTACTTCGCAGTCGATCACCAGGTACGAGAGACGACGTACCAGATCTTCTCCACGGGTAGCTAGCGTCGCTGGCACCATTGCCGGGTGCTCGAGACGCGATTGGATCGACCCGCCGCGCGGCCCACGTCCGATCGCGCGCCGTGACCCCCGACGACGTGCGCGCGGAATTCAGCGCGGCGACCGAGAAGGTGTGGCTGAACGCAGCTCACCAGGGGCCGCTGCCTCGACGCGCGCGGGCCGCGACCGAGATAGCGCTCGACGAGAAGAGCGCTCCGTGGCATCTCGAGGACTCCGAGTTCTGGGACATACCGGCGAAGCTCAAGCCCGCGATCGCGCAATTGATAGGGGTCCCGGCAGACGAGGTGATCCTTGGCAATAGCACGTCGTACGGTCTGAACCTTCTCGCTCACGGCCTTCCGCTCGAACGCGGCGATCAGGTTCTCCTGGTTGACGGCGACTTTCCAGCAACGGTCGTCACGTGGTTGCCTCTGCGCGAACGAGGGATCGACGTCCATCTGATGAGGCCGTCGGGTCCCGTCATCACGGCGGACGACGT
>JALZGD010000246.1 GCA_030861205.1 Actinomycetota bacterium | reverse complement strand
GAACCAGGGTGATCGCAGGCGTTGCCTCGTCGTGGCAGTCCTCGAGCCGGAACTCACCGTTCGCGTAGACCTTGCCGACTCGGTCGACACCCGTGCCACCACCGACGACGTCGGGCTTGCCGACATCCTGGCTCTTGACGGTCCAGCGGTATTCGTGGCCGTCGATGCTGAATCCCCAGATGAGCCGAGCGAACTCGGGGATGCCGCCGGTCGCGGGCATCGCTGCATCGGTGACCGAGAACGTGATCTTGCCCTGTGCGGCGCTGACGGTCCCGCTGACCAGGTCGACGCCAGCTTGGTCTACTGCCGGAAGAGGTCCGGTTGTGTCGTTACCCGCATCTCCTGCGGGGTCGGTCCACGCAGGCTTGGGAGCCTTTGTTGCCGCGTGAGCGCCGGCGATGGGAAGTGCTGAGACCCCCGCCACCAGCAACAGCGCCATCAACTTGCGCATGTCGAATCCTCCGTTTCGGTGGGCCCGTCTCGAGAGCCCTGTGGCAAGAGGATTCGACCGATGTTGCGAACATCCTTCTGCTGGATCCAGGTATCGCGTGAATGGCTTTCAGGCGTCGGCGTGCAGCCGGAACGTGTTGCGGCCTTCCGACTTGGCTCGGTACATCGCACGATCGGCATCGCGGAGCAATGTCGCCGGGTCGCCGTCGTGGGGGTCGAAAACGGCCGCGCCGACGCTGGCCGTGACGGTTAGCGTCTTTTGTCCGATATCGAACGGTTTGCCCACCGTCTCGATGATCTTCGCCGCCACGAGTCCCGCGGATGCCGGGACGGCAATGCCTTCGAGGATGATGGTGAATTCGTCTCCGCCGAACCGTGCGACGGTGTCGACCTTTCGTACGGCGGCGAGGATCCGTACCGCCACAGCCTTTAATACCTGGTCCCCGGTCTCGTGGCCGAAGCTGTCGTTGATCCCCGTGAACTCATCGAGATCGATGAATAGAACCGCGAGCATCGAGCGGTTTCGGATCGCTCGCTGTACTGCTTGATCCAAGCGATCGCTGAAAAGCGACCTGTTCGCGACGCCCGTCACCTGGTCGTAGTTCGCAAGGTATGCAAGCCGCTCTTCGGACGACTTTCGCTCGATCGCGTAGCGGATGGCACGCGCGAGGCTTTGCTCGTCGGTTCGATCTTTCTCGAGGTAGTCCTGAGCACCCGATTGCACCGCTTCTAGCGCAAGGGCGTCATTCGTAGTGCTCGATAGAACGACGACGGGGGAGGATTGCGCGGTCTCCAGGATCTGCCGAAGGCCGAAGATGCCTCGAGAGTCCGGAAGCGTCAGTGACAACAGCACCACGTCGAAAGAAGCAGTCTCCAGTGCGCCGACCGCGTCCGCGAGTGTCTCCGCTACGCGTGCGTTAAACGGTCCTCCCGGTGCTTTGTCGAGGAGATCTGCCACGCGACGCGCGTCGTCGGCGTTGCTTTCGACGAGCAGTACGTCTATCGCGGCCTCACTTGCCATTGAATCCCCCCAGTTGCGTAGCGCCCGCGTGGTTCGGTTGCAGGCCGGAAGTTATCGTTTTTCTACCGTTTTTCAAGAACGCACGCGCGGCTCGACCAGGTCCGCTATCTCTTCGAGCATGAGGCTGAAGTCGTAGTCCTTAGGCGTATAGACGCGTGCCACGCCCAGCTCGAGCAAGCTCTTTTCGTCTGCTTCCGGGATCACGCCTCCCACGACTACCGGGACGTGCCGGATGTCGAGCCCCTCTCGCGCCAGCGCATCGAGCACCTGTGGCACGAGCAGCATGTGCGCGCCGGACAGGATGGACAAGCCGACGACGTGCACGTCCTCTTCCACGGCCGCACGCGCGATCTGATCCGGCGTCAGCCTGATCCCCTGGTAAACGACTTCGAACCCGGCATCACGCGCCCAGACGGCGATCTGCTCCGCCGCATTGGAGTGCCCATCGAGCCCGGGCTTCGCGACGAGCATCCTGATCTTTGCGGTTCCGACTCTCTCAGCGGCGGCCGCAACCGACGCACGCAACCGCGTAAGCGACTCCGATGTCGTAGATCCTCCCTGCGCACCGATCCCAGTCGGGGGCCGGAATTCCCCGAATACCTCTCGCAGCGCGTCGGCCCATTCGCCGGTAGTGACGCCGGCGTGAGCGGCGGCGATCGAAGCCGGTAGCAGGTTGTCGGTGCTGCTCGCGACTCGCTTCAACTCTTCGAGCGCGGTCTTCACCGCTGCCGCGTCGCGTGAGGCCCGCCACCGTTCGAGGTTCTCGATCTGGGCGGCCTCCGCCGCGGGATCGATCTGCTCGAAAGCTTGCTCACTCAAACCGTCAACCAAAGGAGAGGCCTCCGTCTCCTGGTAACGGTTGAGCCCGACGACGATTTGGTCGCCGCTCTCGATAGCGCGCCGCCTCGCTGCATGCGCGGCAACGAGTCTTTCTTTCATGTAACCGAGAGCCTCTACAGAGCCGCCTTGGTCGAGCACATGAGTCAGCTCGTCCCATGCGGCATCGGCGATCTCGTCCGTTTTCTCTTCGACAACTTTCGAGCCTTCGAAGATGTCTCCGTACTCGAGCAAGTCCGATTCCAACGCGAGGATCTGCTGCGCTCTGAGCGACCACTGCTGATCCCATGCACGAGGAAGACCCAGAGCCTCGTTCCACGCCGGCAGCTGGATCGCTCGAGCGCGCGCGTCTTTTGACTGTGCAACTCCCAGCATCTCGAGGAAGATCCTGTAGACGTTATTCTCGGGCTGCACCGAGGTCAGCCCCAGCGAGTTCACCTGCACGCCGTAGCGAAATCGCCTGAACTTAGGGTCATCGACACCGTATCTCTCCGTTGCGATGCGATCCCAGAGACGATTGAAGGCACGCATCTTGCATGTTTCCTCGATGTAGCGGATGCCTGCGTTGCAGAAGAAAGAGATCCGCCCCACGACCCTCGCGAACTCGTTGTCCGGGACGCGGTCGCTTGCCTTAGTGGCGTCCAGTACCGCGATCGCGTTGGCGAGCGCGTACGCGATCTCGAGTACGGGGTCGGCCCCCGCTTCTTGTAAGTGATAAGAGCACACGTTGATCGGGTTCCATTTGGGTATCTCGTGAAGGGTCCAAGTGATGATGTCGGTGGTGAGCCGGATCGATTCCTTCGGCGGAAAGATGTGAGTCCCGCGTGACAGGTATTCCTTGAGGATGTCGTTCTGTGTCGTGCCGGCGAGGCCCGCGCGGTGTGCACCTTGCTCGTCGGCTACCGCGACGTAAAGCGCGAGAAGCCACATCGCCGTCGCGTTGATGGTCATCGACGTGTTCATGTCTGCGAGAGGGATGCCGTCGAAGACGACTTTCATGTCGCCCAAATGGCCGATCGGGACCCCGACTTTTCCAACCTCTCCGGTGGCCATCTCGTGGTCGGCGTCGTAGCCGGTTTGAGTCGGTAGGTCGAACGCGACGGATAGGCCGGTCTGACCTTTCGCGAGGTTCCCCTTGAAGCGCTCGTTCGTGGCGTGCGGGCTCGCGTAGCCCGCATACGTCCTGAAGATCCAAGGGCGGTCTCTAGCTACGCCTTCCGAAGT
>JALZGD010000069.1:5980-9924 GCA_030861205.1 Actinomycetota bacterium | reverse complement strand
CGGCGCAACCACCTTCGATGAGTACCGCAAGTACATCGAGAAGGATGCGGCGCTGGCCCGGCGATTCCAGCCGATCCACGTCGAGCCGCCGTCAAAGGAAGACGCCATCGAGATTCTCAAAGGCCTGCGCGATCGTTACGAGGCGCACCACCGCGTGCAGATCACGGACCAGGGTTTGGTTGCCGCGGCGAATCTCGCCGACCGCTACATCTCGGACCGTTTCCTTCCGGACAAGGCGATCGACCTCATCGACGAGGCCGGTTCCAGGCTCCGCATCCGCCGGATGAGCGCGCCGCCGGATTACAAAGAGCTCGAAGACAAGATCGCCGACGTCCGTCGCAACAAAGAGGACGCTATCGAAGCCCAGGATTTCGAGCGCGCTGCCGGTTTCCGCGACGAAGAGAAGCGGCTCACGGCCGAGCGCGCCGACAAGGAAGCCGAATGGCGTCTTTCAGAGGGTGAGGCTTTCGCCGAGGTCAACGAGGAAGAGATCGCGGAGGTTCTGTCGTCGTGGACCGGTATCCCGGTCATGTCGCTGACCGAAGAAGAGACGGCCAAGCTGCTCCGTATGGAAGACGAGCTCCACAAGCGGATCATCGGCCAGCACGACGCGATCGCTGCCGTTTCCCGCTCGATCCGCAGGACGCGAGCCGGGCTCAAGGATCCCAAGCGCCCGGCCGGATCGTTCATCTTCCTCGGCCCGTCGGGTGTCGGAAAGACCGAGACGGCCAAGGCTCTCGCCGAGTTCCTGTTCGGTGACGAAGACGCTCTGATCCAGCTAGACATGTCCGAGTACATGGAGAAGCACACCGTCAGCCGCCTCGTCGGTTCGCCGCCGGGTTATGTCGGTTACGAGGAGGGTGGGCAGCTAACGGAGGCCGTTCGTCGCAGGCCGTACTCGGTGGTGTTGCTCGATGAGATCGAGAAGGCGCACCCGGACGTCTTCAACACCCTGCTGCAGATCCTCGAAGACGGCCGCCTCACCGACGCGCAGGGCAAGACGGTCGACTTCAAGAACACCGTGATCATCATGACGTCGAACCTCGGGACGCATAACCTGCGGAAGCCGGCGCTCGGTTTCGGTCAAGTATCCGAGACCTCGACCCACGACAAGATGAAAGACCGTGTTCACGAGGAGCTCAAGAAGGGGTTCCGCCCCGAGTTCCTCAACCGCATCGACGAAGTCATCGTCTTCCACGAGCTGTCCCGTGCAGAGGTCAAGTCGATCGTCGACCTGATGATCCGCAGGATCGAAGAGCAACTGCGCAGCCAAGACGTCGACATCGAGCTGACGGACCCCGCGAAGGACTTCCTCGCCAGCAAGGGCTACGACCCGGCTCTCGGTGCACGACCGTTGCGTCGCAGCATCCAGCGCCTCGTCGAGGATCCGCTCTCGGAGAAGATCCTCTGGCAGGAGTTCGAGGCAGGCGACATGATCATCGTCGACGTCGGCAAGCCCGAGCCGAAGGATCTCGATGTCCGGACGGACGACGAGGTGCGTGAGCCGGTTGCTCAAGAGGATCAGATCATCTTCAGAAAAGCAGCGCGCACGCCCGACCACCCACCTGTGGAGCTTGCAGGTGCCGGCGTCGGCGATGCCGATGCGGACGCGACACCCGACGTCTAGCCTTTAGCCTTCACAGATCAGCGCGACCAACGACGGTTCGTCCGGCGACATCCTTGTTGCGACTGATGTCGTAAAGGTCTACCGAACGGGGGCCGGAGTCGTTACGGCGCTGGATCGGTTGAACCTATCGATAGCTGCAGGCGAATTCGTCGCGGTCATGGGCCCGTCGGGATCGGGCAAGACGACTCTTCTCAATTGTTTATCCGGACTCGATGACATCGATTCGGGTTCGGTGGTCATCGCCGGAGAAGATCTTCACGCAATGTCCGACGCGACGCGCACGCGACGTCGCGCCTCGCAGATGGGTTTCATCTTCCAGGCATTCAATCTGATTCCCGTGTTCAGCGCGGTGGAGAACGTCGAGTTGCCATTGCTGCTTGCCGGCAAGTCGCCGGGCGAGGCCCGCAGTCGTGCGGAGGAAACACTGGAACGGGTCGGTCTTGGACGGCGCAAGAACCACCGTCCGAACGAGCTATCGGGTGGTGAGCAACAGCGGGTGACGATCGCACGTGCGCTCGGGGGCGATCCGTTGATCGTCTGGGCCGACGAGCCGACCGGCAACCTCGACTCCGAGACGGCGATGCAGATCATGGAGCTGCTCGTGACGCTGAACCGGGAAGGCCTCACTCTTGTCCTGGTCACACACGACGAGGCGATAGGGGCGATGGCGGGGCGGGTGATAAGGATGCGTGACGGTCGCATCGAGTCCGCGACGGTTGGATCTTGAGCGCATCAGCCCTCCCTCCGATCGTCGCGCTGCTTGGCCTAGCGATCGCCGCGATCGTTTACCAGACCGTACGGCAGCCTTTTCTTCGACGACTGGGACTGCGAAGCGCGCTCCGCCGTCCCGCTGAAACCGGTCTTGTGATCGCCGGAAGCTTGCTGGGAACGGCGATCATCACCGGCAGCTTCATCGTCGGTGACACTTTGAACAGCTCGATACGTCAATTCGCGTTCACGCAGCTCGGACCTGTAGACGAGATCGTTCGGTTGACGGACCCGAAAGAGCTTCCCCATCTCGTCGAAAAAGTTCGGGCGCTGGATGATCCGCGCATCGACGGGGTCGGCTCGATTCTCGTTGTCCCAGCCTCAGCGGCGTCCGGATCACGTGACGATCGTCGAGGTGCGCCGAAGACCCAGGTGATCGAGGCCGACTTCTCGGCACTGAGATCCTTCGGAGGCGACCGGCAGGCGACGGGGCTCACAGGGCCGACGCCCGCTTCAGGACATACCGTCATCTCGCAGGATCTTGCAGACACTCTTCACTCCGGCGTCGGCGACCACGTGACCCTGTATCTCTACGGATCCGCGATCGACGCGACGGTCGATCGCGTGCTCCCTACCGTCGGGATCGCCGGTTTCTCGACCGGTACATCGAACACGAGCCTGTCGCCGAATGCCTTCGTGGCACCCGGCACGATCGCCGCCGCGACAGCACGCCACGTTCCGGCGGGCGCGGTTCCTCCGCAGGATCTCTTGCTCGTCTCTAACCGCGGCGGCGTAACGGAAGGGGCCGATCTGAGTGATGCCGTCGCTTCCGAGATCGAAGTTGCCGTCGGGACCTCCAGGGGGCTGCGCGTAGACGAGATCAAGAAGCACCTTCTGGATGCTGCCGACGAATCGGGCAAGCAGTTCTCGTCACTGTTCTTGGACATAGGTGCGTTTGCGATCGTGGCCGGGGTGCTTTTGCTGGTGAACATCTTCGTGATGCTGTCGGAGGAGCGAAAGAGTCAGCTCGGCATGCTTCGCGCCGTCGGCTTGCGTCGCGTCGACCTCGTTCGAAGCTTCGTGATCGAAGGCGCGATATACGCACTTGTCGCCGGGCTCTTGGGAGGTTTTCTCGGTATCGGCGTCGGCTGGGCGATCGTCAAAGTCGCCGCCCCCATCTTCAGTGGCGCCGGAGACTTCTCGCTGAAGCTGTACTTCTCGATGACGGCTGCGAGCGTCATCGGAGGAAGTTGCATCGGGGCGTTGATCTCGCTCGTTACCGTTCTGTTCACGAGCGTCCGCATCAGCCGTATCAACATCATCCGAGCGATCAGGGATCTTGCGGAGCCGCGTCTAACAAAGATGCGCAAGCGAACGCTTTTCGCGGGAATCGCGCTGGCAGTGCTCGCGAGCATCGCTTTCGCGTCGACCTTTGGCAACAACGAAGCGTTTGCCATAGCGGTGCTCGGCCCGCCTGCGATCCTCTTTGGATTGATCCCGGCCGGCGGGCGTGTGTTGGGCCGGCGCACCTCGGTCCTCGTCGTCGCGTCCCTTAGCCTGCTGTGGGGGATATTCGGCAACACCATCACGGGCGGCCAGTTCTTCGACG
>JALZGD010000069.1:0-5970 GCA_030861205.1 Actinomycetota bacterium | reverse complement strand
GGGGGAATCTGTTCGCGTTCGTTCTCCAGGGGATCCTGCTGGTATTCGCGGCGATCGCGTTGCTGAGTCAGAGCCAGGAGACTTTGGAAAGCGGGATCCGTCGGATCGCAGCTCGGCGGTTGGCGCTGCGGCTCGGGCTTGCGTATCCACTTGCGCGGCGCTTCCGAACTGGCCTCACGCTGATCATGTATTCGCTTGTCATCTTCACGATGACGTTCATCGCCGTGCTGTCACTGGTATTCGGGAGCCAGATCGACACCGCCACTCGCGATGCGGGTGGGGGCTTCAACGTCTACGTGAGCTCGAGCGCGAGCAACCCGCCTACGGCGCGCGGTCTTGCATCGGTGCAGGGCGTCCGGCAAGTTTCGCCATTGCTCTACGGCAGCGTTCTCTATCGTCCCGCCGGCGTTGTCGAGCCACGCCCGTGGCCGGTCTCCGGGATAACGAGAGAGCTCGTCGACCACGGCCCTCCGGCGCTGGATCAGCGCGCACCGGGACTGGCGAGCGATGCGAATGTGTGGCACGAGCTCGTCGCCGATCCGACGACGATGATCGTCGATGGGTTCTTTCTTCAGCAGGGCGGCGGCCCCGGGGCCGTCTTAGCGGAGCCCGGTGACAAGGTCGAGGTGATCGACCCGGTCACGGGAGAAACCGCGACGCGAACGATCATCGGCATCACTTCCTACGATCCTAATTTCGCGGGTGCTTACATGTCGGCAAGTTCGGTCCGCGACGTATTCGGCAAAGAGATCTCTGCATCGCGCTTCTACCTTTCGATCGATCCCGACCGCCTTTCAGATGTGACCGACGAGCTTCAAGGTCGCTTCATCGGCAATGGAGTCGAAGCGAAGACATTCCGTGAAGTCGTCGAGGAGCAGCAGCGCATCAGCACGCAGTTCCTGCATTTGATGCAGGGGTATCTGGCGTTAGGATTGCTCGTCGGAATAGCCGGCCTCGGTGTCGTCATGATCCGAGCGGTGCGCGAGCGGCGCCGCGATGTAGGAGTCCTGCGATCACTCGGGTTCCTTGCCCAACAGGTGCGATCCGCGTTCTTGCTGGAATCCGGGTTCGTCGCGTTCGAGGGGATCACCGTCGGCTCGATGCTCGCTCTCGTCACGGCCGCCCAGCTGGTGTCCCATGGGGATTTTGGAAAGGGGATCCACTTCGTCGTGCCGTGGCTGCAACTCGCCGTGCTTGCGGCGGCCGCATTCGTTGCCTCGTTGCTGGCCGCGGCGTGGCCTGCTCGCCAGGCATCGAAGATCGCCCCCGCCGTTGCGTTACGGGTGGCGGCCTAGTGGCCGCCGCCCAAACCTGTCACACCCTCTCGCTACCGTCGGCCCGTGAGCAGATTCGGGTGTTCGACGTGCGGTTTCGCGCAGTCGCAGTGGTTCGGCCGTTGTCCCGAGTGCGGGGCATGGAATGCAGCTGCACCACTCGATCTCACGCCATCGCCTGTAAGGGGTCCCGCGACGGTCATTGCCTTGAGCGCGGCAACGACGCGCGGCCGAGTGGTTACCGGAGTCTCGGAGCTCGACACGGTGTTGGGCGGTGGCTTCGTCGCGGGCGGGGTGTACTTGCTCGCGGGGCAGCCGGGGATCGGCAAGTCCACGCTGGTCCTACACGCGCTCTCGGGTCTCATCGATAACGGATCGACAGCGGCGCTCGTCGCCGGCGAGGAATCGCTCGAGCAGGTGTCGGCGCGGGCTCGCCGGATCGGTACGTCGCTGGACGGGTTGCCCGCCACGACGACGGATGCCCTCGATCAAGTCATAGATCTCATCCGCTCCGAATCGCCAGATCTCGTGATGATCGATTCAGTGCAAACGATCTCCGATGCTTCGTGGTCACAGCCTGCCGGATCGGTCGTGCAGGTGCGAGAGTGCACGGCGGCCATCGCGAAGGCTGCACGCGAGGTGGGAACGACCGTGTTGCTGACCGGTCACGTCACGAAGGACGGGTCGGTAGCCGGGCCCAAGACTCTCGAGCACGTCGTCGACTGTGTCTTGTTGCTCGAAGGCGAACGCTCGGGATCGCTGCGCCTGCTCCGCGCGATGAAGAATCGCTTCGGCGCCGTTGAAGAAACGGGCGTCTTCTCGATGACGCCGCGAGGGCTGGAAGAGGTGGCAGATCCGTCCGCGGAGCTGCTCGCAGACCGAAGTTCAGGTGCGGGGTCTGTCGTTTCATGTGCGCGCGAAGGATCGCGGCCGGTTCTCGTCGAGATCCAAGCGCTTGTCGGCGAACGTGCCGTGGGACAAGCTCGGCGCGTTGCGATCGGGATCGATCAACGACGCCTGGTATTGCTCATGGCTCTTCTTTCGAAGCGGCTGGGATGCGCAGACCACGACATCTTCGTGTCGGCCGCCGGGGGTATCACGGTTCGCGAGCCGGCGTTAGATCTCGCGATATGCGTCTCGTTGGCATCGGCGCAGAGCGGCATCCCAATGCACGAACGAACGGTCGTCCTGGGTGAAGTCGGGCTTTCCGGCGAAGTGAGGCGCGTCCCCGATATAGCGCGTCGATTGCGTGAAGCTGCCAGGTTGGGCTTCACGCGAGCGGTCGTTCCGGCTGCAACTCGGGAAGCCGAAGCACCATTAACGATCGTCCCCGTAGCAGCACTCGATGACGCTCTGTCTCACGTTCGCACCCTGCAAGCCGCGTGCTGAAGGCCATGGGTCGAAGGTCGTCCCGTGGTAATCTTGGCGCCAAGGACTCCACAAGAGGCCCCCACTCCGCCCCGTCAGAGGGCATTTCTTTTGTAAGAGCGCAGGAGGTGCGTCCGCTGTGGCTTTCCGCGTAGGCGACAAGGTGGTGTACCCGCATCACGGCGCGGCGACCATCGAGGCTCTCGAAAACAAAGAGATCTTCGGCGAAACCCGCGAGTACTTCATCCTCAAGCTCGCCTACGGGGAACTGACGCTAATGGTGCCTACCGATTCCACGGAGGAAGTGGGTTTACGTCAGGTGACGCCTGCAAAGGAAGTCTCCAAGGTTCTGAAGGTTCTCCAGAAGCACGAGCCGACCACCAACACGACTAACTGGTCTCGTCGCTTCAAAGCGAACGTCGAAAAGCTGCGTTCGGGCGACATCTATCAAGTGGCCGACGTCGTCCGTAGCCTGCACCAGCGCGACAAGGAGAAAGGTCTGGCGGCGGGCGAGAAGAGGATGCTGACGAAAGCCCGGCAGATCCTCGTGTCCGAGCTGACGTTCTCGAAGAACTGCGACGAAGAAGCGGCCGAGAAGATGCTCGACGAGGTGCTCGGCTAGCAACTGGTGCAACGCACTGGATCTCCCGCGGCGATCGTCGTTGCAGGAGGCAGCGGCCGCCGCGCGATAACGGGCGGTGACGCCACCCCCAAGCAATTCCGCTCGTTGGCCGGTCGCGCCCTGTTCGAGTGGTCGATCGATGCGTTCAAGGCGTTTGGCTGCAGCCCGATCGTGGTCGTCGTCCCCGAATCGCACGTTGACGTCGTGCGTGCATCTTGGGACGGGGACGCCGTTGTCGCAGCGGGGGGTGAAACTCGTCAGCGTTCCGTCGCCAACGGGCTCGTCCTTGTCGATAGAGAGTTCGTTCTCATCCACGATGCCGCCCGGCCCTTGATCGATCGAGAAACGATCGAGCGTGTTGTGGATGCGTTGCACGAGGGGGCCGAGGCAGCCATCCCCACGGTTCCCGTGTCGGAGACGATCAAGGAGATATCGGACCACGTCGTGCTGCGAACGATCACCCGCGACCATCTTCACGTCTCGCAGACGCCGCAAGGCTTCATTACCGAGATCGTGCGGCGGGCACACGAAGAAGCGACAAAGGAAGGATTCGTCGGCACCGACGATGCGCAGTTGGTCGAGCGAAGCGGAGGTCTCGTGACGATCGTGACCGGATCCCGGACGAACATCAAAGTGACTACTGCAGACGACTTCGATATCGCCGCGGCGATGATGGACGGCCGGTGACGGCCCGCGTGGGGATCGGCGCGGACGTTCATGCGTTCGATGCCGAGCGCCGGCTCGTGTTGGGCGGCGTCGAGATTCCCGACCATCCAGGGTTGGCCGGGCATTCCGACGCCGACGTCGTCGCCCACGCGGTGATGGATGCGCTGCTCGGTGCGGCGGCGCTGGGTGACCTCGGCACGCACTTCCCCAACGACCCGCAGTGGCGTGATGCTTCGAGCATGGACATGCTTCGCGACGTCGTTGCGCTGCTCCGCGAGCACGGATGGGCTCCTAACAACGTGGACGTCACGGTGATCGCCGAGCGCCCGCGGTTGAGCCCCTATGTCGCAGAGATAAGGACCCGCCTTGCAGCGGCTCTTCAGCTGGAAGAGAGCTCGCTATCGTTCAAATCGACAACCAGCGACGGACTGGGCTTCACCGGACGCGGGGAGGGTGTCGCGGCTCTCGCCGTCGCAACGATCCGACCCTTAACCTAGGTAAGACATGAGTCCCTCCACGAGCCGACCCCGGTCGGCGATCCGCGTCCACGACACAGCCGCTCGGGCTCTCGTCGGGATCGAGCCACGCGACGAGGGCCGTATCGCGATGTACGTATGTGGTCCGACTGTGTACAACTACATTCACATCGGCAATGCACGGACATTCGTGTGGTTCGACCTCATCCGCCGTTATCTCCGCTACCGCGGCTACGAGGTCACCTACGTCATGAACTACACGGACGTGGACGACAAGATCATCGAGCGCGCCAACCTCGAAGGCATCCAGGTCGACGCCGTCACCAACAAGTACAGCCGAGCGTTCGAGGACGACCTTGCCGCGCTCGGCGCAGAGAGGGCGGATGTCGTCGTCAAGGCGACCGATCACGTCGACGACATGGTGAGGCGATCGAGGGGCTGGTCGAGAAGAGCAGCGCGTACGAGGCCGACGGCAACGTGTTCTTTTCCGTCGAGTCCTTCCCGTCCTATGGAAAGCTGTCGCACCGGACCGTAGAAGACATGCGTGCCGGCGAGGGCATCGAGGCGCACGAGTCGAAGAGAAGCCCGCTCGACTTCGCCTTGTGGAAGGCGGCCAAGCCGGGAGAGCCGGAATGGCCGTCACCGTGGGGGCCGGGTCGACCGGGCTGGCACATCGAGTGCTCTGTCATGTCGACGCGTTACCTCGGTATGGGCTTCGATATCCACGGTGGGGGGAGCGACCTCATCTTCCCGCATCACGAGAACGAGATCGCCCAAGCAGAGGCTCTGGAGGATGGCCGGTTCGTCCGCCATTGGCTGCATGCGGGGATGGTCCAGATGGAATCCGAAAAGATGTCCAAGTCCCTCGGAAACGTCGTGACCGCGCACGACGCGCTCGAGCGGTATCCCGCGGAAGCGTTGAGGTACTGGATGGTCACGGGCTCGTATCGCAGCCAAGTGACGTTTTCGGACGCCTCGATCGGCGACGCGATCGCTGCTTACGAGCGATGGAAGACCTTCCGAGAAGTCGCTTCTCACGCGCTCGAGCATTTGGGTGCGGACGTGTCGGAAGAAAGCGATGATCGAGACGCCCATCGGCTCCTAGACGCGTTCGTCGATGCGATGGACGATGACTTCAACTCTGCGCAGGCTCTTGCAGCGATCCACGAGATAGTTACAACCGGCAATCGCTACGTTGAAGATGCCCAAAGAGGGGATGCGGCATCCGCCGCTCGCTTGAAAAGCCTCTTACTTGCGTTCGACGAAGCGACGGGTGCCCTCGGCTTCACGTTTCCGTCCGCGGATTCTTCCCAACTCGCCGGGTCGCTCATCGAGTATCTATTGGAGCTACGGGAGCAGGCGAGGGAGGAGAGAGCCTTCGACCGCGCCGACGCGATCCGTGATCGTCTTGTGGCGTTGGGAGTCGCCGTCGAAGACACACCGGCGGGACCACGGTGGCGGGTCGGGAGCTGATCTTCGATGGACGAGCCGCAAGCTAGCGGCACGTCGAACGTCGTTGCCGGCCTTCGCTCAGTTGAAGAACTGCTCGCGTCCGGTACGACAC
>JALZGD010000245.1 GCA_030861205.1 Actinomycetota bacterium | reverse complement strand
CTGCATCTCCTACTGTGTTTCCCGGAGTCTCGATCTGGGTTTGCTGCATTTTCTTCAAGAGTTCTTCCGACAGGACGCGCGTCCCGTCGCTCGCTCGCCCGTCTCCTAAGTGGAACCGAGCCCACGCGATCTGATCGTGGGCGGTCGCAGACATCCCCCCCGCCGGTGCGGCGCTGCGAGCAAGCCCCCACGGGCGAGCAACGGTAATCGTCCCGTCGGGCTTCTGGTTATGCCCGACCGCGAAGCGGCGCGTCATGATGTCCGTCATGAAGAAGAAGGTCATGTCGAGACCGAGCGGCTCGAACAAGAGCTCCTTGATCGCAAGCTCGTAGGTCTTGCCGGTGACTTTTTCGATCAGCCGCCCGGCGAGGATCAAAGAGGCGTTGTTGTAGGAGACGGTCTTGCCCAAGGGCGTCACCTGGTCCAGGTCGGCCATCTTCTCGACGTAACGGGCGAGTGCATCGTCACCGTCTCCGGTATCTTCGAGGAAGTCACCCGACCATCCCGCCGAATGGTTCAGTAGCTGGAGGACGGTCACCTTCTCGGCGACGCTCTCGTCCTTGAGTTTCAGCTCGGGCACGTAGTTGCGCACGGGGGCCTCGAGCTCGACTTTCCCTTGCTCGACCAGCTGCATGATGGCCGTTCCGGTGAACGTCTTGCCCGTCGATCCGAACTGGAAGAGCGTGTTCTCGTCGACATCGAGCGGGTTCTCGATGCTCGTTATTCCGGCGAAGGCGTAGTGCTCCTCGCCTTCGAAGTAGATCCCTGCAGCAACACCCGGAACCTGAAGTTCTTCTGCTTTCGCCGCGACGAACTCCTGAAAACTAGTTTCTTTGCTCACGCGATCCCTTTCGGTTTATCGATAGATCGAATAGGGCTTGGTGACGTACTTGAAGCACGTGCAATCGTCGTAGAACCGCATGTTCGCGACGGCGGAGGCCCCTGCGTGAATCGACGCAGTCACCGTGCTTGCGAGGACAGTTCCCGGCGTGTACGACGAACCAACTTTCGCAACGCCCTTCAGGAAGGTCGTCTGATTCAGCGGAGCGCCCGTCGCTTCGGCCTCGGCCTTGAAGGCCCACAACCCGTCGCACAGTTCCAGTGCCTGACCTTCGGCGTTGCGGTCCTTCATCTGAACGCCGCCTTTGGTCATGATCGACAGGCACAGTCGCCGCGTGGCGTTCTTCGCCTCGGGATCGTCTTCCGGTCGCGTGTCGCTCAGCGACGCCCACCCGATGCTCACCGCCCCGTGCAGTTGATCCCTCGCGTCCTGTTGGTTCTGGAACTGCTCGGCCAACAACGAGTTGCCGGACTCACTGTTCAGGCCGTATCGGGGCGTATAGCTCTGCCGTGCCGCAGCCGTCATGAAGAAGAAGGCGCAGAGTGCGTTCGCGTCGATGAACATGACATGGTCGATGCCCTCGCCCGAGAATTTCAGAACCGCGTTCGCCGCGTCGTTACTCAGCTGCCCATATTCGGGATAGGAAGAAGGCAGATGGAGGTATGCGGTGTCGGTCAACGTTACTCCGAGTTTTTGAAGGGCGGGCAAGAGGCCGTGAGCCCGCGCGTACTTGAAACGTGGGTCGTCGTACGTGACTAGGCCCAGCTTCTCGCCTTTCGAGAAGTAGTTCTCCTGGGCGATGCCTCGGACCATCGAAGCGGCGGCGGTGTCGAGGTCCATCGCCGTGGGCTCTATGTAATAGGGCCATTGTTCGTGGTCGGGAGTATTCGCAAGCGTCTCTATCGTCGACGACGAGATATTCACGCCGCCCGCCTTCTGCATGCACGCGAGGATCGTCGTCGTTCGAGGTTGCTCTAGAGCCGCAAAGACATGGTGATCCTGCGTCCAGTCGTTGCATTCCTCTTGCTCTTGCTGAGCGAAGCTCTCGGACGACACCGCCGAGATGTTGTGGATCACCGGGACGATCCGCAGCCCCCCGATGCCGCCATGCTGGTTGGTGTAATCCACGAGCACGGTCCACGCCCGGTCGTAGTCGATACCTGCTGCACTCGCGCCGATGGATTGGTTGCCGGCGGCCGAACCGGTCACCGCACCGAGTCCCAACGCGATCGTCTTCGACGTGATCCCCGGCCCGTTCGATCCGACGCCACTCGTAACCGTGTCCGAGGATCCGCCGGACCCGTCGACGGATGACCCTGTGCCGCCGGTCGACCCACCGGTCCCCGCAACAGAGCCTCCGCCCGAGGCATTGCCGATCACGTTCCCATGCGCGTCGACGATCTGCCCCTTGTTGTTTACGTGCGCTCCGGGCGGAAGCGAGCTCGCCGAAAGACCGTTGCCCAGTCCTTGCACGGTGCCGTTGGCGGCCACTTGCTGAGATGCCGGCACCGTCGACCCGCACGCGGACGCCATCAGCGCGACGACAGCGCCCGCCGCCACCAAGGTCTTATTGATCCCCATCGAGTACCCCCATGGGCCGCAGCTGCTGTCGTTCCATAATCCACTCTCGCCGCCGGCTGCGGCTCGGCCCCGACCACAATGGAGCGCGCAGCGTTTGGTCCCCTAGCACAAGCCGACCGGGGTCAGTCTTTTCCAAGACGCGCCTCGACACCCTTGGCGGCTCCTTCGAGGAAGACCGATCGCACCAGGTCGCTACGTTCGAGCAACTCACGAGCCGGGCCGTCGAACCTGATCTCACCCTTCTCCATGAAGTAGGCGTGGTCGACGAGGCTGAGCGCGATGTTCACGGACTGCTCGACCAACACGATCGCGGCTCCTTCGGCATTGATCCGCCTGACCATCTCCATCAGCTGTTCGACGAGGGCAGGCGCGAGACCCAACGACAGCTCGTCGATCATCAGCAGTCGAGGTCTCAGGATCAGGGCCTTCGATAGAGAGAGCATCTGCTGCTCGCCCCCGGACAAGGTTTGTGCCGGTTGGTTTCGCCGAGACGCGAGGGCAGGGAAAGCTTCGAGACTGGCGTCGATCCCCCGCTCGACCTCGTCCTTCGCGCGTCCGTAGCTGTAGCCGAACAGACGCAGGTTCTCAACGACCGATAGCGGGCCGAACACGCCGCGACCCCCCGGGACCTGTGCGATCCCGAGTTGCAGCCTTCGTTCCGCATCTAGATACGTGATATCTGCACCGTCGAAGCGAACCGATCCTTTGGAAGGCAGCCCGATCCCGGAGATGACTTTGAGAAGTGTGGACTTGCCGGCGCCGTTCGTGCCGAGCAGTGCTGCCATCTCGCCCTCATCGACTGCAAATGAAACGTCGAACAAGACCTGAAGGTTTCCGTAGGAGAAATCGATCGCTCTACACGCAAGCATCGGCACGTGCACGCCGGATCGAACGATCTTCGAGATCTCTTCTTCCTCGACAACACTGTCGATCAAGCGATCGAAATCGCTCTCGATCGTGTGCGAAGCACCTCGAAGCATCAGGGCAGCCACTATGCCCGGCACGCAAACGGAACCGATCGCGACGGAGATACCGAAACGTGTCTCGAGCCCGCCGAGCAATATCGATCCGGCGACACCGCCTACCCCCGCGAGATAGATCAAAGAGAGGGAAGCCGCATGAGGTCGCATGTTGGGTGGGATGATCG
>JALZGD010000005.1:22833-23272 GCA_030861205.1 Actinomycetota bacterium | reverse complement strand
GCCCACTCCCAACCGAACGCCGGAGCGAGCTGAAGAGCTCCTCGACGCCCTGTGGCAGCAGGTTCGGGACGACCCCGAATTCCGCCCCTCCGGCCTCGCGGGCCCGGACGAGCTTCACTGGCTCGACAACGGACGAGCGTTGCTGCGCAATTACTTCCGACTAGAGGACCCGCGGACCCTCGAGGCATCGCAGCTCGAATGGTGGGTCGAGTACGAGCTCAAAGACATGCAGCTGCGAGGGATCATCGACCGCCTCGAGGAACGAGCCGACGGCACGTGGATCCTGACCGACTACAAGACGGGGCGCGTTCCCGGCGAGACGCGCGAGCTCGCGGCCTTCTTCGGGCTGCGCTTCTACGCCCTCGTCTGCTGGCGGGCGTTCGGCATCATCCCCGCCGAGATCCGGCTCGTCTACCTTGCGGATCCCGCCGTTCTCACC
>JALZGD010000005.1:21341-22823 GCA_030861205.1 Actinomycetota bacterium | reverse complement strand
CGACAGCTGCAAGCGCTGGGACGGGCGATCAAGCGGGCGATCGAAACGGACGACTGGCGGCCGCGGCCCTCGCCTTACTGCATGTCGTGCTCGTTCCATTCGCAGTGCCCGGCGTGGGCGAGCGCGAACGTGCAGACAGAAGCGGGGCCGACGGAGGCAGGCCCGGCCCCGAGCTAAGTCAGCCGCGGGCCTTCTTCAGGGCCGCGCGGAACTCGTCTGAAGTGAATCGCTGCGGCTGGATCAGGCGCGCGTGCTCGAGCGCTGCGTCGAGCTGGGCTTCGGTCGCCTTCACCATTGCTCGCTTGTTCGCGATCACCCCGTCGCGCGGGTGCATCAGGAATCTTTCCGCGACGGCGCGCGCGTGATCGATCAGATCGTTCGCGCCGACGACCTCGTTCACCAGACCCCACTCGAGGGCACGTTCGGCGTCGATCAGCTCGCCCGTCAGCAGCATCTCGGCTGCTCTTGCCGGCCCGATCAGCGCTTGGGTCAGCCACGCGCCTCCGGTGCCGGGGATGACGCCGAGACGAACCCATACCTGGCCGAAGCGCGCTCGAGCGGACGCGATCCTGAGATCGCACGCCAGCGCGAGGTCGAGACCGGCCCCCACTGCGGCGCCGTCCACGGCCGCGATCACCACCGCGGAGCTCGATCGGATCGCCAGGATCATGCCTTGGTACGCCTCGTAGAGCGTGTCCGCGATGACTTGCGGGTCGAGATCGCTCCAGCGCTCGAGCTCGTCCAGGTCACCGCCTGCACAGAACGAGCCACCCGAACCAGTCAGGACGATCGCACGTGCGTCTCCCACTGATGCGATCGCGTCACCCACGGCGCGGGCCGCGGTCGAGTTCAACGCGTTGCGGCGCTCGGGTCGGTCCAGAACGACGAGGGCGATCTCGCCGTGCTCTTCGATCCGGACTGGGTCTCGCTCGCTCATAGGACGCAGAAGCGTAACGGCGCTCCTCGTCACAGCGCCGTTCGCGCAAAAAGAAAACGGGCGGGTGTCCCCGCCCGTTTCAGTGAGAGTGGTTTTAGCTCAGGCGTTCTTCGGCAGCATGCGGGTCATCTTCGTCCCACATACGGGGCACTGCCCCTGGGCCGCCTTGGAACCGTTCGCCAGTTCCTTGACCTCGCCCTCGAAGTCCCTCTTCTCTCTGCATTTCACGCAGTAGCCGTTGTACGTGTCGGCCATCTCTCCACGCTCCTTTCCCGCCCGTAGTGGCTGGGTCGCGTTCGCCGCCCACTATCGTGCCATCTCGTACGGGGGCACGCCGGATTTGCGGATGCGGAGCGTATTCGAGTGCGCCTGGCTGACCAGGACTATTCCGGCTCTACGTCACCCTCTGTAGTCGGAGGGCGGCTACCGGGCACCGTCCCGCCGCCCGTCCCTGGGTTCGAGGGCGGCTCTTGGTCGCGGCGCCCCTCGTCGGGCACCTGCGGTTCGGAGTCGTCGGGGGGCAGAGTGTTGCCCGGATCGGGGTG
>JALZGD010000005.1:16337-21331 GCA_030861205.1 Actinomycetota bacterium | reverse complement strand
ATGTATGCCCACTTTCTCGCTCTTCCACCGGCGCCGCCGGAGGTGGAACCCGTTGACCCGGCGCACCCGAAGCAGGTGGCGCTCCGACGAGCGCGGGCGTGGCGGCGGGTGGCGGTGGTGGTGGTCCCGACGTCGCCGGCTGCGCGCTCCATCTAGGCGGCGCACCCCTATAGCGCGCGAGCAGATACAGGCAGATCGCAACGGCGATGATCGAGCTGATCTGGCTGCCCGTGAGCCCGAAGTAGCGCCGGTCGACCCGCAAGAAATCGGTGATCACGCGCATCGACCCGTACCAGATCGTGAAAACCAGGATCATGAAGCCGGTGCTCCGCATCTTGCGCCCAAGCGACAGCAGCACCAACAAGAGCAGGATCGTCGACGCGAAGTCGTACAGCGCCGTCTCGTGCAACGTGAGGTCGTAACAACCGAGAGACGGCGGGTTTCCGTGCGCGAGCGCTGCCCTGTACACCGCTGCAGCTATCGGCTTCGCCCCGGTGTTCGTCCCCGTGCAATGCCACCCGAGGGCAAACGAGGTCGGCTTGCCGAGATGATCTCCGATCATGAGATCGCCGATGCGCCCGATCACGATCCCCAGCGCGAGCCCCGGCGCGGCGAAGTCCATCGTGCGCCAGAAACCCATCTTTTTCCCCAAGATGTACGGCAGGGCGAACAGGATCGCCCCGGTGATGCCGCCGATGAGCGAGATGCCGCCCTGGTAGACCTTGAAGACACCGAGGAGGTCGTGCCCGTTGTCCGTAACTTGCGCGAAGTGCCCAAAGACATATCCGAGGCGGGCTCCGACGATGGCACCGATCAGCGCGTAGAACAGCGCGTTCCATATATCTGCCTCGTTAGGGCCGCCGTATTTCCTCGCACGTCTCACCATCAACTGCGCGCCCGCGAGGTATCCGAGCGCGATGCCGATGCCGTGCGGCGAGATCGCAAGGGGGCCGAGATGTATGCGCGGCACGATCTCCCACGCGAGGGGGTTCAGGCCCCATTTGAAGATCAAGGGCTCAGACCTTCCGGTGTTCGGTCAGCCACGCGCCCTCGTCGGTAACGGTGAAATCGCCGAACAGGAAGGGCGCCTCGGCGACCATGATCTCCCCGATGCGATTGAAGACGAAGCGGATCTCTTCTTCGGCCCCCGGCGCCGTGCGCATCTCGATCGTGTGACGCAGCGCCCGCACGTTCGCGGTCCAGAAGATGACCGTCGTCAGGCCTTCGGGGGCCAAACGCCGGAGGGCAGAAGTGATCTCCTTCTTCTCGTGGAAGCTCTTGCCCTCCTCGTCGAGCCCGAAGTGCTCGGCCGCCGTCACCTGGAACTTCTCTAGCGTTTCGACGATCTCGACGATCTGGGGGCGCAACGACTCGAGGGATTCCGGGATCCGGAAGTCGATCTCGTCGAGACGGACGAAGCGCAGGCTCTCCTGGCTGAACGCCGAGCCGGCACGATGGCGAACGAGCTCGTGAGTGAAGACGCGGCTCACGTCGTACAGGATGAAGCTGTAGTTCGCGTGCTCGAGAACCGAGCCATGCCCCGAGTTCAAGATGTTCAGGAAGTACTGCTGCTGGTCCTTGCGTACTCGGGAGACGT
Source organism: Actinomycetota bacterium (assembly GCA_030861205.1). Taxonomy (GTDB): domain Bacteria; phylum Actinomycetota; class CADDZG01; order CADDZG01; family WHSQ01; genus JALZGD01. The sequence continues at coordinate 19,734 of JALZGD010000005.1, read as the reverse complement.
TCGGGTTCAGTCCCTCTTTCCACGATCGGTAGCACGCTCGGCCCGCTGCCTCGATCAGCAGCTGCCCCGGGTTCGGAGCGGGGTCCTCCGCCGTGCGCATCTCGAGCCACGACTCCCCGCCGACGTATTTCAAGTACCGCTCGAGGGCGTCGAAGTCGATCGACGGGCGCGCGATCAACTCGACGCCGGGGGTGGTCTCCCTCACCTACGCGCACCTCGCTTCGGTCGTCATCGGCTCGATTGAAGGGGAAGTTCCCGCAGTATAGGAACCCTCGATGCACTATCGGCGGATGTCGAATGGCGGCATGATGGCGGCATGACCGCCCGCACGATCCGGGCGCCCCGAGGCTCTGAGCTCACGTGCAAGAGCTGGCCTCAGGAAGCCGCGATGCGAATGCTGATGAACAACCTCGACCCCGAGGTTGCCGAGCGGCCGGACGACCTGATCGTCTACGGCGGCTCGGGTAAGGCGGCGCGCAGCTGGGCCGCTTTCGATGCAATCGTCGCCGCCCTCGAGGATCTCGGTGACGACGAGACCCTGCTGGTGCAATCAGGGAAGCCCGTCGGCGTGTTCAGGACTCACGAGCGCGCGCCTCGGGTGCTGATCTCGAACGCGATGCTCGTTCCCGCGTGGGCCGACTGGGAAGAGTTCCACCGGCTCGAGGCGCTGGGCCTGACGATGTACGGCCAGATGACGGCCGGCTCGTGGATCTACATCGGCACCCAGGGGATCTTGCAGGGCACGTTCGAGACGCTCGCCGAGCTCGCATCCCGCCACTTCGGCGGAAGCCTCGCAGGGAAGGTCGTCCTGACCGCCGGGCTCGGGGGCATGGGCGGCGCGCAGCCGCTGGCGGTGACGATGAACGACGGCATCGCGCTGTGCGTCGAGGTCGATCCCGAACGGATCGAGCGCCGTCTTCGTACCCGTTACCTGGACCGCTCGACCGCCGATATCGAAGAGGCGATCGGATGGGTGGAGGAAGCGCGCCGTGATGGACGCGCACGATCGATCGGGCTTCTCGGCAACGCGGCCGAGGCTCTCCCCGACCTGCTCGCGCGCGGCTTTGCGCCGGACGTGGTCACCGATCAAACCAGCGCTCACGATCTGCGAGACGGCTACATCCCCACAGGCATGCAGTTCTCGGACGCGCTCGATCTGCGCCGAAACGATCCCGACACGTACGCGAAGCGCGCGTTGGAATCGGTTGCCGCGCACGTCGAGGCGTGGCTCGGCTTCCAGAAGGCGGGAGCGATCTGCTTCGAATACGGCAACAACATCCGCAAGCAGGCCGAGAGGGCCGGCGTGACCGACGCGTTCGATATCCCGGGCTTCGTCGATGCGTATGTTCGCGAGCTCTTCTGCGAAGGTAAGGGGCCCTTTCGATGGGCCGCGCTGTCCGGCGACCCCCATGACATCGCGGCAACCGACGACACGATCCTCGAACTCTTCCCCGAAGACGAACGGCTCCATCGCTGGATCGCGATGGCGAGCGAACGCGTCGCGTTCCAGGGACTTCCGGCGAGGATCTGTTGGCTGGGTTACGGCGAAAGAGCGCGGGCAGGAATCGCTTTCAACGACCTCGTCGCGAGCGGCGCGGTTTCGGCCCCCATTGTGATCGGACGGGATCACCTGGATTCAGGCTCGGTCGCATCGCCCTACCGCGAGACGGAAGGGATGATCGACGGGTCCGACGCGATCGCCGACTGGCCGATCCTCAATGCCCTCTTGAACACTGCGGCCGGCGCACATTGGGTATCCGTCCATCACGGTGGTGGCGTCGGCATCGGATATTCAATCCACGCCGGCATGGTGGTGGTCGCCGACGGCTCCGACGACGCCCGAATGCGTCTACAGACCGTCCTCACGACCGACCCCGGCACGGGCGTCATGCGTCACGTCGATGCGGGTTACGGGCGCGCGATCGACGTAGCGCGGGAGCGAGAGATCAAGATCCCCATGGAGCCGCAGCGCGGCGACTGAAGGTCGCCGAAGCCGAGCGCGATCACTCCTAATGAAAGCGACTCGTCACCGTCGCGACCCGATCGCGGAGCTCGGCGGGATCGATCCTCGTCGGACGTCCGTCTTCCCACACGACCTCGCCGCCGACCATCACCCGATCGATCGCGGTCTGTTGCATCGAGTTGACGACGTTCTTCTCGATGGCCGAGGTCGGCTGCAGCGATAGGTCGGTGAGGTCGAGCGCCACAAGGTCGGCGAAGGTTCCGGCTTCGATCGCGCCGGCCTGAAGGCCGAGCATCCGCGCTCCGGCAATCGTTCCGAGACCGAAGGCCGTCTCCGCGTCTATCGCGGACCCGTCGGTGGCGATCGCCTTCGCGATCAGCGTCGCCGTCCGCATCTCGTCGAACACGCTCTGACGGTTGTTCGCGCAGCCTCCGTCGGGGCCGAGCGCGACCGCTATCCGGCGATCCAGCATCGAGCGCAACCGCGCGAGACCGTCGCCGAGAAACGCGTTCGCGCCCGGGCAATGGACGATCCCGGCCCCCGCATCCGCGATCAGGTCCAGCTCTTCGTCGTCGAGCCATACCGAGTGGATGCAGATGAGCCGCTCGTCGAGCACGCCTTCACGATGAAGTAATCGCACCGGCGTCGCGGCGAATCGATCGACGACGAGATCGACTTCGTAGCGCGCTTCCGCGAGGTGGAGATGACAGCCGACTTCGAGCTCGCGCGCGACCTCGAGAGCTACGGCGATCGTCTCCGGGGACGCCGCATGCAGCGAATGGGGGGCGGGCTGCACCGACACGAGCGGGTCGTTCCGGTATTTCTGCGCGAGCGCACGCGTTCGTTGGGCCGCATCCGTTGCGTCTTCTCTATAGCGCGCGGGGGCCGCGGGGGGTGCGTCGCGATCGTAGAAGGCACGAGCAAAGACCAGGCGGATCCCGATGTCGTGCGCTGCATCGATCACGGCTTCCGCGTTCTCGTTCGACTCGTCGTGGAGGTAGAAGAAGTCCGTCGTGCTCGTGACGCCGGCAGCCAGGGCCTCAGCGAACGCGAACAGCGAGCCGACGTAGATCGCGTCTCGGTCGAGGGTCGCCGACAGCGGGTACAAGACGTCGTCTCGCCACGATTCGAACGTGCGATCGTCCGCGATCCCCTTGAACAGGTTCTGGAACGCGTGCCCATGTGCGTTCACCGTTCCGGGAACGATCGCGACGGGCCCCCAGTTGTCGATCCCGGCTCCCGGAGGCACCTCGTCGCGTGCACAAACGTCGACGATGCGGTCGGCGGCGAGCACTATCGACGTGTCGCGGCGGAACGCTCCGTTGACGTACACGAGCTCGGCGGTAACGGCTCGAAGATCGGTCGGCTCGCTCACGACCGCCGCATCTTAGGTCGCCGCTCTGTAATCTCGGTCGATGCCAGTCCTCATCGGTG
>JALZGD010000005.1:11684-16327 GCA_030861205.1 Actinomycetota bacterium | reverse complement strand
AGAGAAGGTCGAGCTCGCTCCCGATCTCCGGCAACGGATGGAGCCTGCACGTCGCGTCGTCGAATCGGTCGTGGAATCTGGCAAGAGCATCTACGGCATATCGACCGGCCTGGGTGATCTGGCGAGCGTACGCATCGACCCCCACGAATCGGCCAGGCTTCAGCGCGACATCGTTCGTTCGCACGCGACCGCCGTCGGTCCGCCTCTTCCGAAAGAGGTCGTGCGAGCGATGTTGCTACTGCGCGCACGGACGTTCGCATTCGGCATCTCTGGGGTTCGCTTCGAGCTCGTGGAGCTGCTGGCGGATCTCCTGAACGCCAACATCCATCCCATCGTGCCGGCCCAAGGATCGCTCGGCGCGTCCGGCGATCTATCTCCCCTTGCTCATCTGGCGCTGCCTCTCATCGGCGAGGGCCTGGTGGACCACGAAGGTCGCATAGAGGAAGCGGCGGATGCGCTTCGCGCTGCGAGCCTCGAGCCGACCACGCTGTCGTACAAGGAGGGCCTGTCGCTCGTCAATGGGACCGAAGGGATGCTCGCCCTGGGCATCCTCGGGTGCACGCGTGCGGAGCGCCTCGCCAAGACTGCGGATCTGACGGGAGCCATGACGCTAGAGGCGTGCCTTGGGACCGACCGCGCGTTCGACGAGCGTCTGATCGGTTTGCGCAAGCACGTCGGCGCTTTCGCATCCGCCTCGAACCTGAGACGTCTCCTCGCCGACAGCGAAATCGTGTCGTCGCACCGCGAATCCGAGCATCTCGTCCAGGACGCTTACTCGCTGCGCTGCATCCCACAGGTGCACGGTGCGTATCGCGACGGTTTGCGCTACGTGCGCAGCATGCTCGAGGCCGAGCTCGCTTCCGCGATCGACAACCCTTCCGTCATCGTCGACACCGGCGAAGTTCTCTCGGGTGGCAATTTCCATGGCGAGGCACTGGGGCTCGCGCTCGACCATCTGGGGTTGTGCCTGGCAGGCTTCGCAACGATCGCGGAACGGCGCGTCGCCCGGATCGTCGATCCCGATCTGAACAACGGGCTGCCCGCTTTTCTGTCGACCGATCCCGGCCGGCGAACCGGATTGATGTTGACGCAGTACACCGCGGCGTCCCTCGTCTCGGAGAACCGGGGGCTGTGTTTCCCCGCATCGTCGGATTCGATCCCGACCTCGGCGGGCCAGGAGGATCACGTGAGCATGGGCGCGACCTCGGCGCGCAAAGCAGGCTCGATCCTTGCCAATACCGAGCACGTGATCGCGATCGAAGCGCTGAACGCGGCCCAAGGGCTCGACCTGCGCGGCCCCCTGCAAACTGCACCGGGAACCGGCGCTGCACGCGAGGCGATCCGGGAGGTCTCTGCGTTCCTCGAGGAGGATCGTTCGCTGGCCCCCGACATCGGCGCGGTGCGCAGGCTCGTCTCGGACGGAACGCTGATCGCCGCAGCCGAGTCGGCTATCGGCCCCCTCGATTAAGGGCTTTCACATGATCCTTCGTTCGGCTGACGGCGCGACGTAAGCGAGCTCGCCTCCACAGATGACCGCTGCGACGAGATCTGCATCCGGCCTATACGGCAGGTGCTCGAAGCTTTCGATGTCGAGAACGACGAGGTCGGCACGACGACCTGCCGCGATCGTGCCTGCATCGACATCCAACGCGTATGCCGCATTGACCGTTGCCGCGGCAAGAGCTTCAACCGGCCGCAATCCATAGATCCTGCACGCAAGCGCGATGACGAAGGGCATCGAGTGGATCGGCGACGTTCCCGGATTCAGATCGCTACCGAGCGCCACGATCGCGCCGGCCTCGATCAGGTCGCGGGCCGGCGGCTTCTTGCTCTGACGCAACGTGAACGTCGCCCCGGGCAGCAGCACTGCGACGGTGCCACTTTTGGCTAGGTCTCCCACGGCCGCCTGTGATGTGTGATTCAGATGATCGGCCGTCGCGAACCCCCACCGGGCCGCAAACGCTCCGGTCTGGTTGTCGTCGAGTTGATCCGCGTGAACGCGCATGCGCAGACCGAGCTCCTTGCACGCGTGCTCCAAACGAGCCGCGTGCTCGAGCGCGAAAGCGATCTGCTCGACGTAAAGATCGCATGCGCTGCAAAGCCCTTCCTCCGCGGCCTGCGGTAGCAATTCGGCGGCGGCTCGCCCGACCCATTCCCCCGCGGTTGCTCCGTGCGGGACGGCGTGTGCCGCGAGACACGTCGACACCACGCGTTGCGGAAGCGACTCGGCGAGCTGTCGCGCAAGCCGCAGCTGTCGCAGCTCGGCATCGACGCTCAGCCCGTAACCGGATTTCGTCTCGAACGTCGTCGTTCCCGATCGAAGCATCTGCGCCGCGAGTTCCGTGGAGAACGACAGCACCTCGGCATCGGATGCATCGGCGAGCATGCGGGCCGATCGATATATGCCGCCCTCCTCGCGATGGAGCGTCTCGTAACGGATCCCAGCGAGGCGGGCCGCGTCCTCGTCGGCACGCCACCCGAAGAACGGGAGATGGGTGTGGCAATCGACGAAACCCGGCACGACGGTGCACCCGCGTGCATCTAATACCGAGTCGCCGTCGTCGACGTCGCCGAGCGCGGCAACCTCTGCCCCCTCGACGAGCACCCCTGCAGATTCGCGTGGGGCGAGCTCCGCGAATCTCTCGGGACCCCTGATCGGCCCGTCGAGGTCGAGTGTCCACAGTTCCGACGCGCCCTTGATCGCGAGCGTCAGGACGGCCTCCGCTGGACCTTCTGGTAGAGCACTCGGCCGCCTTCGGCGATCCTCTCGACCTCACCGCGCTTCTCGAGGTACGCAAGATGCGCGAGCGCCTCGCCCATCGCAAGCCGGCGCTGGAAGTTCAGTAGCGTCGTCCCGAAGATCTCGTCGGTGATCTCACGCGCCGACGCGGGCTTTCGTCTGATCACCTGCAGGATCGCTCCCAGACGGCGGTCGTGATGCCGCGCTATCGCTCGAGCACGTTCGGCTCCGTCGTCAAAGGGACGTCCGTGCCCCGGGAGCACGAGGTCCGGCGCCAGGTCCTCGACCTTTTCGAGTGAAGAAAGAAAGTCGCCCAGCGGATCGGACCGGTCATCTTCGTAGTCGATGTGCGGTGTGATCGCCGGGAGCAGGTGATCTCCGGAGATGAAGGCGGAGTCACGAGCGGTCCACAGGCAGACGTGCGCGTGCGCATGTCCTGGTGTCCACACGACCTCCCATTCGCGGCCGCCGCAGGAGAACGTTTCGCCCCCCTCGAGCTTCCGCGTGGCTTCGACCAACCCCGAGACGTACGGCTGCCAGTTCTCGAACGCAGTGAGCTCCTCGAGCTCGTCCGCAGCGACGCCGTGCTCGGACAATGTGTGACGCACCCGCTCGATCACCGCCTTCGGATCCCGGTACACCGCGAGATCGTCGTCGGCTGATTTGTGCATCCATACTTCGCACCCCACCTCGTCGACGAGACGCGCCGCCATCCCGTAATGATCGATGTGTGGGTGAGTGATCAGCAGACGCTTGACGTCATGGATGTCGACGTCGCACGCCGAAACCGCGGCGACAAGCTCATCCCAGCCGTGATCCGAATCCTCGGACGGGCTGTAGATCCCGCAGTCGACCAGGACCGACGCATCGTCATCGGTCAGCAGGTAAGCGTTGACACGGTCGAGCCCCGGGAACGGGAGCGGCAGTACCAACCGGAAGACGCCGGGGACCGGCTCCCTCTTTCGGTGGTCCATAGGTTGACTGGGTAAACGGCGGCTACTCGTGCACCTGCTCCTTGACCACGAACCAGATGCGCACGAGCACTCGGAATTCGAGCTCGTCGGAATCGACGGTTCCTTCGATCTTCACGACCTCGAACGAACGGATGCCTCGAATCGTGAGGCCCGCCCGACCGACCGCTTGCGACACCGCGTCTTCGATAGAGGAGGCGGTAGCGACGAGATCGATCGACTTCTCGACGGACATAGGAAAGCCCCCTTTCTAAAAGGGGGCCATCCTAGAGGGAGGAGGTGCGGAGGTAGGTGCGGAGTTAGCTCTTGTCGAGCGGTGAAACGAAAGTCGGGGTTCTGCTACACGTGACGGCGGGACGCATGCGGGACATCTGACGACGGTAATCCTTCGTCAGAAGGTCCCGCGAGATCGCCAACCACCACTTCACTGCGGGAACGCTCAGCGAAACGTCGCTCGGTCCCGACATCCATGAGCACGCTCGCTTCGACATCGTGCGTCCCTTTCATTCCTTGGGGGCCAAAGTTGCATTCGCTGAGTGTTGTGTTCTCCGCGGTGCGAAGCGTTCCTTCCCCTCCATGCGCGAAAGATGCACCAAACGTGAGTGGGTCTGTGGCTTATGTCCGAATTAAGAAGTTTCTCGCGCGGGCCGTAGCCGCGCGATTCTGTTGCGTGAGCGACAAGCCGGCCGCAAAAGGGGCCGAGCAAACTCAGGATCCTTCGGGCACCGTTGCGATCGCCGGATCGACAGCGATCACGGGCGCTACTTCGGGCCGCTTCGTGTGTGCATCCAAGTACTCGACCGCATCGTTATAGCCGGCCTCTATCAGCGCTTTCGAGTACGACATCGACGCGAACGGAACGTAACGGCCGATGCCTGTAAGCGGCACCATCTCGATGCGCACCTTGTCCGAGAACGCGGCGAGATCGATAC
>JALZGD010000005.1:9225-11674 GCA_030861205.1 Actinomycetota bacterium | reverse complement strand
AGGTAGTCCATCGGGCGTTCGAGCGGACGGCGCTGATGGCTGTGCGACGTTGCGTCCATCACGTAGAGAGTTTTGCCTCCGAGCGCGACCGCAGGTGCGATGGGGACGTTGTTCGCTACTCCCCCGTCGATGTAAACGGTTCCGTCGATCGTGATCGGCGGGAACACCCCGGGAAGCGCGGCCGATGCGAGCAGGGGGTCGAGCACTGGACCACTGGTGAAGAGCTTCTCGTCGCCGGTCTCCAATTCTGTGGCAACGATCGCAAGCGGGATCTGAGCTTCTTCGATCCGGGCATCGGGAAGATTCGTCTGCACGACGCTGCGCAATCCCGAGTTCTCGAATACCCGGTTCCCACGCACGACCATCCGTGCCCACGATGCCTTGAAGCGACCACCCGGGAACATCTCGTGATCCGTGAGGCCGAGCCAGACCCGCTCGAGCTCGCGCGAGCCTTCCACGGTGGGATGAAACGCGATGAACGTTGCATTGAGGGCTCCGGCCGACGTGCCGACGACGAGGTCTGGTTTGATCCCTCGCTCAAGCAACGCCCGTACGGCCCCCACCTGCAACGCGGCGAGCGGGCCGCCCCCCGAGAACACGAACGCGACGCGCTCACGTCGTCGCAGTGCTAGTCGGCGCAACCACTGCGCTCTGGAAGGCTGCTTGCTACTCGGTCCGCTCATGAGTGGTTTATCGGCTCCTAAATGCCGTCTCTAAGCATTTAGAACGCCCACGAGCGGCGTCCAGTTCCCCGGCCAGGGGACTGAACGGGCCAAAAAGGACGAGCGCTAGCCGACTTTCTTGCGCGCTGCCGCTGCCTTCTTACGTCCTGCAGCGGCGCGCTTCTGAGCCTCCTTGCGAGCCTGGGTCGCGCGCTTGGAAGCCTCTTTAGAGGTACTCGAGGCCGCCTTGCGCGTCGACTTCGCCGCCTTCTTTGCCGTCGACTTCAGGTTCTTGACCTCTTTCGACTTACCAAGGGTCTTCGTAGCGGAGCGCCCTTCCTTGATCGCGGTCTCGGCGAGCTTCTTCGCCGCGCCCGCGGCTTTCTTTACGGCGTCGGTCGCAACCTTCGCCTGCTTCTTCGCCTGCTTCGCGTCCCGAGTCTTGGCCACCTCGCGTGCAGTTTTCTGCGCGGTGCCGATCGCCTTCTTGGACACTTTGCTCAGGCTCTTGGCGGCGTTTCCCAGCTGTTTCTTAGCGTCGTTCACTTGCTTCTGAGACTTGGATGTCATCGGGGTCGACCTCCCGCGTCGAGTAGTGGTTTATGACTCGCCCGGCTCGCAGGGACTCTACCCGAGCACGCTCCGCGCTAAGCGGCCGCTAGCGGTCGAGGTGGATCCGCAACCAGGTCCGCCGACCACACGCAGGGCACCGGAACCACGACCAGTGGTAGCGGATGAGAGGCAGGTGGAAATTCACCGGCCACATGAGCGCAGCGAGCTCGAGGTAGTTGACGCGCGTCTCCTCGCGACACGACGAGCACTCGACGGTCCAGGTGAAGCTCTTCTTCTCGGTCTTGGAATAAAGGATGTGCTTCGTCGGGATGTCGTGCTCTGCAGTCATGCGGCCTCGCCTGTGTCGAGTGTGCGGGCGATCGCCCTATACGCGTCTGCCCCGGGATGGTTCGGAGCAAAGCTCAGGAGCGATCGACCGGCTTGAGTCGCCTCCGCGAACCGGATCGATTTCTTCACCGGCGGCTCGAGGACCTTGATGTCGTAGCGGCCCCCCACATCGGCCAGCACTTCGCGTGCGTGGCGCGATCTACCGTCGTACATAGTCGGGATGACGCCGGCGATCTCTAGGTTTGGGTTCGTGAAGTGCCTGATGTCGCCGAGCGTCTCGATCAACTGCCCGACACCGCGATGTGACAACGCTTCGCATTGCAGGGGGATGACGACCTCTTGCGCGGCCGTCAGCCCATTGATCGTGAGGATGCCGAGCGATGGCGGGCAGTCGATCACGATGTAGTCGTAGCGCCCGGTGATGTCCCGCAGCGCGCGCTCGAGCGCGTACTCGCGACCGGTCTTGGCCAGCAGGACTGCCTCGGCCCCCGCAAGGTCGATGTTCGCTGGGACGAGGTCGATCTCACGCGACAGGATGACTTTCTCGATCGGTAAGCGCCGGATCAGGACGTCGTTGATCGTCTCTTCGATCTCGTCCGGATCCACACCCATCGAATAGGTCAGTGCCCCTTGTGGGTCGAGGTCGATCGCAAGCACGCGCTTTCCCTGCTCGGCCAGCGCGACCCCTATGGCGAGCGTGCTGGTGGTCTTGGCAACGCCGCCTTTCTGATTCGCGAAGGCGATGACGCGCGCCATCACCGCTCGTCCTGCTCGCGATCCTGCTCGCGAAGCTCGGCGCCGAACGACTCGTATCCGTCGAGGAAACCGCGCGCGTAGTCCCACGACACGTAGTCGTTCGGATCGGGGTCGAACGCAGGCTCGTGAAC